>NZ_JBEYSL010000342.1:0-7716 GCF_040642735.1 Micromonospora sp. NPDC047753
CGAGGAGCGGGTCAGGGAGCTGATGGCGCTGGTCGGGCGGAGGTCGCCCTCGGAGATGAGCGCGAGATGCGCCTCGACGATGGCGGCGCGGGTGCGCTCGGCGCGGGCGGTACGCCCGTCGACCCGACCCGCCACATCGACTGCGTCCATCCGCCCTCGCCCCCTCACCGCCACGGCGTCCCCCGACGCACCGCCGAGTCTAGACAGCCGTTGATCAGCGGCTCCGGACGCTCCGCCGACGCCGTCATCCGGCCCGGCCGGTCAGCGAGACGCCGCCGTCGCAGACGATGGTCTGCCCGGTGATCCAACTGGCGTCGTCGGAGGCCAGGAAGGCGACCGCGCCGGCCACGTCAGACGGCAGACCGAGGCGCCCGAGCGGGTACCGCGCGGCGACCTCGGCCTCCCGTCCGTCGTAGAGGGCGGCGGCGAAGCGGGTCTTCACCACGCCGGGAGCGACCGCGTTGACCCTGACCGTCGGGCCCAGCTCCACGGCGAGGCTGGCGGTGAGGTGGTTGAGCGCGGCCTTGCTGACCCCGTAGCAGGCGATGCCGGGTGACGGACCGAGCCCGGCGATCGACGAGACGTTGACGACGCAGCCGCCGCGCTCGCTCATGCCGGCGGCGCAGACCTCCTGCACCCAGCCGAGCGCGGCGACCACGTTCACGTCGAGGATCTTGCGGGCCGCGGCCAGGTCCAGCTCGACCAGCGGGCCGTTCACCGGGTTGATGCCGGTGTTGTTGACCAGCAGATCCACCGGCCCGAACGCCGAGGTCACCGCACGCACCGCGGCGGCCCGATGCTCGGGATCGTCGGCCCGGCCCGGCACCGCGAGGGCGTGTGCCGGACCGCCAAGTGTGGCGACCGCCTCGGCCAGCCCTTCGGGGCGGCGGGCGGTCAGGCCCACCCGGGCGCCTTCGGCGACGAGGCGTTGGGCGACGGCCAGACCGATCCCGCGACTGGCGCCGGTGACGATGGCGACCCGGCCCGCGAGCCGGCCCGAATATGCATTCACGGTGCAGATAGTAGGAGCATCGATCGGTATCGGTCAACGCCCTCGACGGTCGGCCAGCAGGCCGCGCCGGCAGCACGCGCGCAGCCGTCCGACCGGGCGTGGTCAGGCGGGACCACGCCCGGTCGGACGTCGGGGCTGCGGAGCCTCAGGAGACGGTCGGCACCCCGTTCGCCGGGGGCGCAGCCGGAGGGACGGTGTACTCGTTGACCGCCCCGTCCGCCTCGTCCGTCTCGTACGCCGGCCCGAAGTAGCTCTGCACTCCCCCGCTCACCCGGCTCAACCGCTGGCCGCCGTACCCGGAGTGGTCAGTGGCGGAAAAGCGCAGCGGCACCAGCCCGGGGCCCTGGAAGCCGCCCTTCTGCACGGCGTCGAGGACCTTCTCCCGGGTGAGGTCCCTGCCGGCGGCGAGCAGCGTCTGCACGAAGAGATAGCCGACCGACATCCCGTAGACGGTGTTGCCGTCGAACGGCGCGTCCCCGTTGTGCTCCTTGTTGACCTTCGTGAAGAGCTGGATCCACGGGTTGGCAGTGTCGTTCTGCATCGGCAGGTAGTTGGTGCCGACCATGCCCTCCAGCAGTGGCGCCGCCGCGCCGAGCTGCTTGGCCAGGGTCGGGTGGTCGGCGCCGACGTTGGAGACCAGCCACTGCGGCTTGAAGCCCAGCCGCGCCGCCGTGCCGACGGAGAGCGCGGTGAAGCCGGGCACTGTGGCGAGCACGACGACCTGGCAGCCGGCCGCCTTGAACGCGCCGATCTGCGGCGCCACGTTGGTGTTGCTGGTGACGTACGTCTGCTTGGCCACCACGGCACCGGCGCCGAGCACCTTCTCCACGCCGGCCAGGCTGTCCCGGCCGAAGTCGTCGTCCTGCCCGAGGAAGCAGACCTTCTGGCCGGCCAGGTTCGCCTTCGCGTAGTTGGCCAGGATCTTGCCCTCGACCGTGTAGTCCGGGTTGAACCCGAACGTGCCCGGATACTTGTCCGGTTGGTCCCAGCTGCGGCTGCCGGAGGCGACGAAGAGGTCGGGCACCCGGTTGCTCTTGAGGAAGTCGAGCACACCGGTGTGCGTCGGCGTGCCCAGACCGTTGAGGATGGCGAAGACCTTGTCCTGGAGGACGAGCTGGCGGACCACCTGCTGGGTGTTCGCCGGGTTGTAGCCGTCGTCCATGATCTTGTACGTGATCTTGCGGCCGTGCACGCCACCGTTGGCGTTGACGTAGTCGAAGTACGCCTTCGTCGCCGGGGCGATCTTCGAGTAGCCGGCCGAGGCCGGCCCGGTCAGCGGCATGTGGGTGCCGACGACGATCTCGGTGCCGGTGACGCCCGGCACCGACGCCCCGCCGGAGCCGGGGCCGTCGTCGCCGCTACAGCCGGCAGCGGTGATGAGCAGGGCAAGGGTGCTGGCGATCGCGAGGCCGCGATGCGCTTTACGGTGCATGGGAGACACCGACCTTTCTCGGTCCGGTTTTCTGGGGAACGGTGTGGTGGTGGGGCGCCCGGCCGAGGCCGGACCGAGGACAGCTCAGGAACGCCGGGTCGGCCGCCTGGCCAGCAACGCCCGGCCGAGACGCGACAGCAGACCCTGCACACCGCCGGGGGCGGCGATCATGACGACGATCAGGGTGAGTCCGAAGATCGCCAGGGGGAGATTGCCCTCCATCCGCTGCGCCACCGCGGGCGAGAGCGTGAGCATCCCGGTCAGCGAGTGGGTGAGATCGGGCAGGGCGACCAGCAGGACCGCCCCCCAGAGCGCGCCGGTCAGTCGACCCAGGCCACCGATCACCACGGCCATCAGCAGGAACAGCGACAGGGTCAGCGAGAACGCGCCGGGTGAGACGCTCTGTGCGAGCACCGCCAGCAGCGCGCCGCCGAGCCCGGCGGTGGCGGCGCTGACCACGAAGGCGAGAACCTGGGTGCGGGCCACGTGGATGCCGGCGAGGCGGGCCGCCACCTCGTCGTCGCGGACTGCCCGGAAGGTCCGCCCGTACCGGCTGCGGATCAGGTTCGCCAGCAGCAGCAACGCGAGCAGGGTGGCCGCGCCGGTGACCCAGAGCTGCCACCGCTCGTAGGGGAAGTACGGGCCGAGCGACAGCGGCGGCGGTTCCACCGGCACCGACAGCCCCTGCTCGCCGTTGAACACGCCGTCGAAGGTGACCGCCAGCGCCGGCACCACCACGGCCACCGCGAGGGTGACCCCGGCCAGATAGGGGCCGCGCAGCCGGGCCGCTGCCACACCGACCACCGCGCCGATCGCGACCGTGCTGACGATCGCCGCTGCCAACGACAGCGGCAACAGCCAGCCGCCGGTCATTCCCCGGTCGGCGAACGCGGTCTGGCACAGCGCCACCGTGTACGCCCCGGTGGCCATCAGCGCACCGTGCCCGAGCGACAGTTGACCGTTGAGCCCGGTGAGGACGGTCAGCCCGGCGGTCGCGCACAGGTAGGCGGCCACTGTGGCGAGCTGGAAGTTGCGGAACGGCTCGACGGAGTAGCTGACCGCCACCAGTAGCAACCCGGCGGCCAGCACCACCGCGAGGTGGCGCAGCAGGGTGGAGCCGCGTCGCTGGTCGACCGGCCGACCGCCCGGGTCGTCGAGCTGCTCTCTCGGCGGCACGGCCGCCTTCGTGGCGCTCACACCCGCCTCGCCGCGACCGGGGCGAACAGCCCACCGGGCCGGACCAGCAGCACCGCCAGCAGCAGGACCAGCACCGCGAGCGGAGTGAGGTCACTGCCGGCGTAGCCGCTCACGTAGGAGAGCAGCAACCCCACCACCAGCCCACCGACCACCGCCCCCGGTGGACTGTCCAGCCCGCCGACCACCGCCGCGGTGAACGCCGAGACGAACACCAGGTCCATCGCGTGCGGGTGCAGGCCCAGCTCGGTCGGCAGGACCAGCATGGCGGCCAGCGCGCCCACCCCGGAGGCGAGCGCCCAACCGAGGGTCAGCATCCCACCGACGTTGACCCCGAGCAGCCGGGAGACCTCCGGAGCGAAGGCCGCCGCGCGCATCCGCAACCCCACCGGGGTACGCGCGAACATCCAGGCCAGACCACTGACCACCACGCCGATCGTGGCGAAGACGAACAGGTCGTACGGGGACAGCACGGCGACGCCGCCCACGGTGAGGGCGGACCGGCTGAACGGGGCCTCGGCGGGGCGGAACTCGCTGCCGTACACCATTCCCAGCACGGCCTGGATCAGCAGCACCAGCCCGAGCGCGACGATCACCGGGTTGAGCGGTGAGGCGTGATCGACGTGCCGCATCACCACCCGGTCCACCAGCGCGCCGAGCAGCAGGCCGGCGACGATCGCGACCACGAAGCCCAGCCAGTAGGAACCGGTAGCGGTGCTGACGGTGTAGGCGACGTACGCGGCGGCGACGGCCATCGCCCCCTGGGCGAAGTTGACGACCCGCGCCGCCCGCCAGATGAGCACCAGGGCCAGCGCGAACGCGGCGTACACCGCGCCGCGGGACAGGCCGTCGACGGTGAGGAAGACGAAGCGGTCCAACAGTCCTCCCTCCGGGGGACGAGATGGTGGTCAGAAACCGAGGTAGGCGTGGCGCAGGTCGACGTCGTCGCGTAGCCGCGCCGCCGGGGCGGCGATCACCACCCGACCGAGGGACATCACGACGCCCTGGTCGGCGACGGCGAGCGCGCTGCGCACGTTCTGCTCGACCAGCAGGACGGTCAGGCCGGTGCGGTCGCGCAGTTGGCGGAGCAGGGCCATGGTCCGGGCGACGACCCGGGGCGCCAGGCCGAGCGACGGCTCGTCCAGCAGCAGCAGGCGGGGTCGGCCGACCAGGGCCCGACCGAGCGCCAGCATCTGCCGCTCGCCGCCGGAGAGCTGGTGACCGAGGTGCCGGCGGCGTCGGGCGAGCGGCTCGAAGAGCTGGTAGACCTCGTCGAGGGCCCGCCCGGCGTCGGCCCGGTCGCGCCGCCACAGCCCGCCCAGCCGCAGGTTCTCGTCGACGGTCAGCTCGCTGATCACGCCCCGACCCTCCGGGACGTGCGCCATGCCGCGTCGGACGAGCTGCTCCACCGGCGTACCGCGAAGGTCCTCGCCGGCCAGCAGGACCTGGCCGGCGGCCGGGCGGATCATGCCGGAGAGCGCCCGCAGGAGAGTGGTCTTGCCGGCACCGTTGGCGCCGACGACAGCGGCGATGGTGCCGGCCGGGACGGTGAGGTCGATGGCCCGCAACACGGGCGCGGCGCCGTAACCGGCGACCAGCCCCCGCACGACGAGCAGATCGGTGCCGCTCACACCGCACCGCCCTTCGTTCGCGACTGCGGGGCTCGCAAACCCGGCTCACTCCTCACGCTCACGGTGACACCTCTTCCTCGACGGTGGCACCGAGGTACGCGTCGGTGACCGCGGGGTCGTCGCGGATCTCGTCCGGGGTGCCGGCGGCGATGACCCGGCCGAAGTCGAGCACCACGAGCTCGTCGCAGACGGCCATCACCAGGTCCATGTGGTGCTCGACCAGGAGCACGGCGCAGGGATCGGTGTCCCGCCGGGGCAGCTGGCGGACCAGCTCCCCCAGCTCGGCGATGTCGTCCGCCCCGAGGCCACCGGCCGGCTCGTCGAGCAGGAGCAGCCGGGGGCGGGCGGCGAGCGCGCGGGCCAGGGCGACCCGCTGGCGTACGGCGAAGGGCAGGGTGGTCGGCGCGGCCCCGGCGTGCTCGGCGATGCCCAGCTCGTCGAGGATGGCCAGGGCGTCCGCGCGCAGCCGGCGTTCGTCGCGGTCGCTGGCCGGCAGCCCCAGCAGTGCCGGGACGAAGCCGGCACGGGCGGTGTGCGAAGCGCCGGTCATCACGTTCTCCAGCACGCTCAGCCCGGCGAACAGCCCGGTGCCCTGGAGGGTCCGGGCGATGCCGAGCCGGGTCAGCCGGTGCGGCCGTGGCCGCAGCGGCCGGCCGTCGAGGGTGAGTGAGCCCGTCTCCGGTGCGACGAAGCCACAGATGACGTTGAACAGCGTGGTCTTGCCGGCGCCGTTGGGCCCGATGACGCCCACCACCCGGTTGGGTGGCACCCGCAGGGACACGTCGTCGAGGGCGGTGAGGCCGCCGAAACGGACGCCGATGTGGTGCAGTTCGAGGCCGCGCTCCATCACCCATCCCTCTGTCGTGGCGGGTGTTTATTTACACTCGCAGTGTACGTTTCTCGGGTTAGGCGTCAAGACCTTCAATGCCCCCTTCACGCACGTGGACGGGGCGGCCGCCAGCGGCGACCGCCCCGTGACCGCCGTCAGGCGCTGGGACAGGTGTTGCGGTACTCCTGGATCTGCGAGCCGCTCGGGCCGGGGCAGAGGAACTGCTCGTAGCGGGTGTCGTCGTCGACGAACCGCTTCAACCAGGCCACCATCTGCCGCGCGGTCGGCGTGTTCGTGGTCTGCGGGAAGAAGTGGCTCGCCCCGTTCAGCTCCAGGTACGCCTTCTCGGCGGAGGACGGGATGCTGTTGTAGAACGGCACCGAGTGCGTCGCGACCGGCGCGACGCTGTCGCTCTCGCCGCCGATGATCAGCGTGGGCACCCGCAGCTCGGACCAGCTCTTGTCCGTGTTCCACGGTGCCAGCGGCACCGCCGCCTGCAACGACGGCCGCGACGAGGCCGCCTCCAGGCTGCCCCCGCCACCCATCGAGTGACCGGCCACCGCGAGTCGGCTGCTGTCGATCCGGGTGCGCACCGAGCTGCGCTGGGTCAGGTAGTCCAGCGCGGCGAGCAGCTGACGGCCCCGACTGTCCGGCTGGTCCAGCCGGGTGTTCGTCTCGATGCCGATCACGACGAAGCCGTGCGAGGCGATACGCGGTCCGAGCCAGCTGATGCTGGACCAGGCCGCTGTGTAGCCGGGCGAGATGGCGATGGCGCCGAAGGTGCCCTCGCTGGTGCTGGTCGGGTAGTAGATGACGCCGCCGCCGAAGCCGGTGACGCTCAGCGAGGACACGCTCTGCGACGCCGTGGCGAACGGTCCGCGACTGGCCTCCAGGATCGAGGTGGTCGGGGCGGGGCCGCGCTCGTACGGGCCGGCGGCCTGGGCGGCGCTGGACGACCCGGCCAGGGCACCGCCGGCGGCCAGGACGGCGGCCAACGCGAGCCGGGTGGCACGGGCTGTGATGGAACGGGGACGGGTGGTGGTTGGTGAGGACACGTCGGGCACTCCCTAGAGTCGAGGGATATCGACGTGTGTCAGTTTTGGCTGCTCCGCCGATCCCGGCATCGGCGAAATCACCAGTCCCGACGTGAAATGCCGAGATCAGTCGTGTTTCGACCCTCTGACCAGGGGTAGCAGGGCAGGCGCCGGCCCGCCCACGTGCCATGGAGAGGTTCATTCAGTGGATTCCAGCAAGCCCGCCGAGGCGGTCAAGAACGCCGTGAAGACCGCCTCAGGAAAGATCGCCGACGCCCTCAGCCCGGATGTCCCCGGTGCGCCGGGGAGCGCGCCACCGACCGTCGAGGAGCCGACGACGCCGCACGACCCGCTGCCGCCGAAGCCAGAACAGGGGGCACCGCAGACGCGCACGCCGACCGGCGCGGAAACCGGCGCGCCGACGACCGCGAACGGTCAGCAGGGGGCCTACCTCACGACCGCGAACGGGGCGCGGCTGCGCGACACCGACCACTCGCTCAAGGCCGGCCCCCGCGGCCCGGTGCTCCTCCAGGACCACCACCTAGATAGGAAGAGCACACGTCAGAACACCAGACACCAGTATC
>NZ_JBEYSL010000343.1:0-7702 GCF_040642735.1 Micromonospora sp. NPDC047753
TCATGAACCGCTCCCAGATGTCGCCCGGGAGGTTTCCACCACTGACCCTGCGCTTGTCCTTGAGGATGAGTGGCTTCCGGTTCCCCACGTTGCCCACCCACACCGCGGTGGCCAACTGTGGCGTGTAACCGATCATCCAGGCGTCGCCGTTGTCCTCGCTGCCGTCCTTGAGTTCCCAGGTGCCGGTCTTCGAGGCCGCCTTGCGACCGTCGTCGAGGCGGTGGTTGACAGCGGCCGGGTAGTCCTTCAGGACGGACGTCACATCGTCCACCACGCTCTTCTCGATTCTCCGCTTCGAGTCGAGCTTCTCGCTGTAGACCTTGTCCCACTTACCGGTGTTCGGGTTCTGCTTCTCCACCGAGTAGAGGAAGTGCGCCTTGTTGTAGACGCCCCCGTTGGCGAAGGTCGCGACGCCGTTGGCGTGGTCCAGCACCGTGATCGGATACTGGCCGTAGCCGACCACGTTGAAGAACGGCTCCGGCGTGATGTCCTTCGGGTCGCTCTTCGTCAGGTCGTAGGCCTTCGCCGGGTTGGTGTCAGTGCGCCACATGGCGGTGACGCCGGCCTGCTTGGCCATGTCGACGACCTTGTCCGCGCCGATCTCCTCCGTGACGTAGTAGAACGGCACGTTGAGGGACTTGAGCGTGGACACCCGCAGCGTGCAGGAGTTGCCGCAGGAGGGGTTGTCGGTGCCGGCGTTGCTGACCTTGAAGGTGCCCTCCGGCTTGAAGGCCTTGCCCTTCCAGCGAGACTCGAGCGCCTTCTTCTCCTTGAGCGCGGCCGCCAAGGTGTAGATCTTGAAGCTTGATCCGGGCGAGTGACCGCCGCTGATCGCGCCGGTGGAGTCGGTGTTCTTACCGGCATAGTCGGTGCCGGTGCCGTTGTCACCGCCGTAGTACGCGACCACCCGACCGTTTGTGGGATCGATCGCCACCACCGCGGCCATGATGTTGGAGGGCTGACCGGCCAACTCGGAGCCCTTGGACTTGCGCTGGGCCGTCTCGACCGCCGCCGCCTGCATCTTCGTGTCCATTGTGGTGCGGATCCGGTAACCGCCGGACATCAGCGCCTGGGAGCACGACGGCTTGGCATCTGTCACCTCCGTGTCCTTCTCGACACAGATACCCCTGTCCCGCATCTCCTGCCGGACGTAGTTGATGACGTTGCCGTACGGGGTGTCGACGCCGAAGTCGACGCCGATGCCGCCCTTCTTCGGGGACTTGATGGCCTTCAGCGGGTACTCGGCAGGACGCGGCTCCATGCCGGGCACACCCAGCCAGCCCTCCTTGACCATGCCGTCGATCACGTAGGTCCAGCGATCCTGTGCCGCGGTGGGGTTGATGGCCGGGTCGTACCCCTGGTGGGTGGAGCTGGGTTCCGGCTGCTTGATCAGAGCCGCGAGGACGGCACCCTCGGCCGGGTTGAGCTTGCTCACCGACTTGCCGAAGTAGGTCTGCGCTGCGGCCTCGATGCCGTAGGCGCCCCGGCCGAAATAGATCACGTTGAGGTAGTGCTGCATGATCTGCGGCTTCGTGTACTCGTCGTTGAGCTTGGAGGCGAAGATCGCCTCCTTCACCTTCCGGGCGTACGTGTCGTCCTTCAGGTTGTCGTAGGCGTTGCGCGCATACTGCTGGGTGATGGTGGAGGCACCCTGCTTGTCGCCGCCGGAGAGGTTGTTCCAGCCGGCCCGGGCGATACCCTTGTAGTCCACACCCGAGTGTCGGTAGAAGTTCCGGTCCTCGGCCGCGGCCACCGCCTTCTGCACGTAGTCCGGAATCTGGTCGATGGTGACCAGGGTCCGGTTCTGATCGCCCACCTTCGCGATGATCGTCTTGTTGTCGAAGGCGTACAGGGTGGTCGCCTGCGGCGGAGTGATCTCGTCCGGAAGCACCACGTTCGTCGAGTAGTAGGTGAACCCGACCACGCCGATGCCGGCGAGCATGACGAAGACGGCGAACCCGGCGATCAGCAGGTTCATCCGCTTGCGCTTCTTCGCCCGCGCCGCGGCGCCCGAGTCGCCCGGACCACGGCCGCCCCGACCGGGACCACCCGGGCCGCCCGGCCCACCGGGACCCCCAGGGCCGCCCGGCCCACCGGAGACCGGTGAGACGCTTGCGCGCGCGACCGCCGCACGACCACCGACCGACGCGGACCCGACGCTGGCCCGGCCCGCCGAGGCGGTGCCGACCGAGGCCGCACCGACGGAGGCGGCACCGACCGCGGCCCTACCTGCGGGCGCGCCCGGCGCCGGGGAGACGGGCACCGAGGCCCGACCGGCACCGGCGCGTCCAGCTGCCGCACCCGGTGCCGGCGAGACCGGCACCGAGGCCCGACCGGCCCGGCCGGTCGCTGCCGAACCCACCGACGCGGACCCGGCGGCCGCGCTGCCACGCGGCGGCACCGAGGCGGAGCCACCGACCGTGGCGCGGCCACCGGCAGCCCGGGGCGTCACCGAGGCGCGGCCCGGGGTTGCCGCGCCGGAGTCACCGCCGGGCCGGCGGTACGCGTCGTCCGCGCCCGGTCCGGGGTCACCGTCCGGACCCGAGTACTGGGCCCGCCCGCGCGCAGAACTGGGATCACCGTACGAGTTCATTCCTCACACCCTGCCGGTCGCGGTGGGGCGCGGCTGCGCCGCCACCGGGTTGCCGTGAGTTGCTTCACCCGGGACGCCGGCACGGGGGTGCCGGCCGACCGGGGTCATTGCCGTATCAATCGGGCCAATCGGGCGAACAAGCGGTCGGCCGTCCCGGGTTTCGTCTGCCACTCCGGGGCCGGTCCAACCAGCTGGTGTCACCGTTGCGCCTCTCGCCTCCGCCGACCGGCGCCTTCGGCGCCCGCCGCGTCCTGCTCGCTCGTGCCGTCGCTGTCGCCGGTCAGACCGTCCCGGCCGAGCAGGTACTGCTCGACGAGATGGTTCCAGTCACAACCGAGGCACACCTCCACGACGAAGACCTGGAACTCACGCAGCGTCATCGCCAGCACGGGCAACTCGGCAAGTGTCCGAGCCTGGCCGGCGGACTGCTTGAGTTCGTCACCGTAAATGTAGTGGACCAGCGTCAGGTTTTCGCTGCGGCAGATCGGGCAGCGCCGGTCCGTCGGCTCTCCGTGGAACCGAGCGGCGTTCTTCAGGTACGGCGACGCGTCGCAGACGTCGTACGTGCCGACCCGGCCGGCCAGGAGCTCACGCAGCACTGCTCGCTTCTGAAGCGAGTAGTCGACGACCTGGCGCTGCGTACGCATGCGGAGAAGGGTACGCGGTCCGAACCGAGCAGGCGACCACGCTCACAATCCGTGACGACGACATCTCGGAACGGGGGTTTGCCCTGGCCCACGCGACCCGCTAACGTGCGATGTATCGGTCCGATACATCGCGGCGGTTACCACTCCACGCCGGAGGGTAAAGAGAGGGTGGCCAGTGCTTGAGTTCGCCATCCTCGGCCTCCTGCAGGAGTCTCCGATGCACGGCTATGAGCTGCGTAAGGAGCTGACCGCCAAACTCGGCGCGATCCGGGCGGCGATCAGCTACGGCTCGCTCTATCCCACGCTACGCAGGCTGCAGGCGGCGGGATGGATCACCGAAGCTGCTGAGACACCCGCCACTGCCGAGGAGGTTCCCGCGCTGACCAGCCGACGAGGTCGGGTGGTCTACAAAATCACCGCGGAAGGCAAGGAACGCTTCGCCCAGCTGATCGCACAGGCCGGGCCCGAGACGTACGACGACACGGGCTTCGGGGTGCACTTCGCGTTCTTCGCCCGGACCGACCAGGCGACCCGCCTGCGCATTCTGGAGGGTCGCCGCCGCAAGATCGAGGAGCGTCGCGAAGGGCTTCGCGACGTGCTGGGCCGGGCGGCCGAGCGCCTCGACGCTTACACGCTGGAACTGCAGCGCCACGGCCTTGATGCCTGTGAGCGCGAGGTCCGCTGGCTGGAGGAGCTCATCGCCAACGAGCGCTCCGGCCGAGCCCCGACGGTCCCGAACATCGGGACAGCCGGCGGCCGACGAGAAGACAACAGCCCGCCTCCGCCTGGAGAGACCAGGAATGAGCGGCCGTGACAGAAAAGAAGGAGGCAGACGCTATGGGCTCCGTCCGCGTCGCCATCGTCGGTGTGGGTAACTGCGCCTCGTCCCTGGTTCAGGGCGTCGAGTACTACCGGAACGCCAACCCGAACGACCGCGTCCCGGGTCTCATGCACGTCGCCTTCGGCGACTACCACGTCAACTCCGTGGAGTTCGTCGCGGCGTTCGACGTGGACGCCAAGAAGGTGGGCATGGACCTCGCGGAGGCGATCGTCGCCAGCGAGAACAACACCATCAAGCTCTGCGACGTGCCGCCGACCGGCGTCAGCGTGCAGCGCGGTCCGACCTTCGACGGTCTGGGCGAGTACTACCGCGAGATCGTCGAGGAGTCGGACGCCACCCCCGTCGACGTGGCGCAGGCGCTGCGTGACGCGCAGGTCGACGTCGTCGTCTGCTACCTCCCGGTCGGCTCCGAGCAGGCCGCCAAGTTCTACGCCCAGGCCGCGATCGACGCTGGCTGCGCGTTCGTCAACGCCCTGCCGGTCTTCATCGCCTCCGACCCGGAGTGGGCCCAGAAGTTCACCGACGCTGGCCTGCCGATCGTCGGTGACGACATCAAGAGCCAGGTCGGCGCCACCATCGTGCACCGTGCCCTCGCGAAGCTCTTCGAGGACCGCGGCGTCGAGCTGCTGCGCACGTACCAGCTCAACTTCGGCGGCAACATGGACTTCATGAACATGCTGGAGCGCAAGCGCCTGGTCTCGAAGAAGATCTCGAAGACCCAGTCGGTCACCTCGCAGATCCCGCACGAGATGAGCAAGAGCGACGTGCACATCGGCCCGTCGGACCACGTGCCGTGGCTGGACGACCGCAAGTGGGCGTACATCCGCCTGGAGGGCCGCTCGTTCGGTGACACCCCCCTCAACGCCGAGCTCAAGCTCGAGGTGTGGGACTCTCCGAACTCGGCCGGCGTCATCATCGACGCGGTCCGGGCCGCGAAGATCGCCCTGGACCGGAAGATCGGCGGCCCGATCCTGTCGGCCTCGTCGTACTTCATGAAGTCTCCGCCGGTGCAGTACGCCGACCACGACGCCCACCAGGCCGTCGAGGAGTTCATTGCCGGTGAGGTCACGCGCTGACGCGCTGAATCATCAAGCACGTGGAAGGGCCGGGTCCGTGCGGACCCGGCCCTTCGCCGCGTTCAGCTCGACATCTCCAGGTACGGCGACAGCCGCAACGCCAACTCGTCAACGGAATCAATCTCACCGCTGGCCAACGCGTCGGTGAGCGCCATCCGCTCCTTGGCCGGCATGTGTAGCACCACCCCGCAACGAACCAGGAAGATCCGCATAGCTGCCCAGGCGAGGCCGGCGTTCCACATGTCGAGCGGCCGCCAGATCATCAATCCGTGCATCAACGCCGCCGCCCTCTCCAGCACGGTCGGGTAGACGGCCCGCCCCAGCATCCGGGCGTGTGGGCGGGCCGCCGCTGCGACGAGGATGCCGCCGTCCCTGACCCGGCTGTGCTGGCCCGTGTGCTCGGACAGGAGGATCAAGAGGTCTTCCGGCTCGGGCCACGGTTGATTCACCGGTCCCCCAACATCTCGAAGAACTCGGCGTCTTCCTCCAGGACCCGCCGGGCGGCCTGGCGGGTCCACTCGTTGCGCTCCTGACGCTCGAGGTATTCCTGGATCGCCACCTCGACGGTCTTGTGCATCGAACGGTGTTCCGCCTCGGCCAGCTCCCGAAGGCGCTGCTCGACCTCGGGCTTGAGCGTCAGGGTGAAGGCCATACCGTTTTTGTATAACTCTTCCGGGGGTACGTCAACCAGACTCGACACCGTCTCTTGCCTCCATCTCCGCAGCCAGCACGTTCGCGTTTCGACCAACGCACATGCAGAGACCGAGGTACGGAGGCAATGGGTCGAAATGTGTAGCGATCGTCACGTGTTCATCTCCCGGCGCGACGTCCAGGCGTGACGGCATCGGTCGAAGGTCAGGACCACGCGTGTCGCAGCGCGACAGCGGCCTCCAACTCCAGCAGCTTGATCTTGCGCGGCAGGCCTCCGCCGAAGCCGACCAGCTTGCCGCCCGCCCCGACGATCCGGTGACACGGCACGATCACCGGGACCGGGTTGCGGTTGCAGGCCACTCCCACCGCCCGTGCCGCCCCAGGGTCGCCCACCAGGCGCGCCACCTCGCCGTACGTCAGCGTCTCCCCGTACGGGATCCGCGTCATCTCCCGCCACACGGCGCGCTCGAAGTCGGAGCCGCGCGGCACCGACACCGGAACGGTGAACGTCGTCAGCTCACCGGTGAAGTACGCCCGCAGCTCGTCGACGGCCTGCCGGGACAGCGCGTCATCGGGCTCGTCGGTGGCCGCCTCGAGCCGGCCGAAGTGGGCACCGCAGACGTTCGTGCCGTCGGTGGCCACGGAGAACTCGCCGATCGGCGAGTCGAGCACGGTCCAGCGCATCCACCTATTCTCCCCGACGCGGACCATCTCGCCGACCCGGCCTCCGGCGTCGGGTCGAGCGCCACTCCCGACCCGCAGCGGTAGATCATCTTCACGTCCTGTCAGGCCGTTCGGCGTTGCGCGGCGTCGATACCGTCAAGGTCGTGGCAACGGGGACGCTCATCTTTCTGATCATCGGCGGGGCGGGCATCGGCGTGCTCGCGCTCGCGCTGCTCGGCACCGAGCTGCTCCACTTCGGGCACGCCGACGTGGACGGGCCGATCTCGGTCGAGACGGTCGCCGGCTTCGCCGGGGCTTTCGGGTTCGGCGCGGCCATCGTCAACGAGCTGCTCGGTGCGCGTACACCTGGCATGGTCGTCGGGGCGGTGGCCGGCGGCGTGCTCGCAGCCGTGCCCACCGGCTGGTTGGCGTCCCGGCTGAGTCGGGCGGCGCGGAACATGCGCACCGACCCCACCCCCACCCGCGACGACCTGGTCGGCGCGCTCGGCCTGGTCGTCACCCCGGTGCCGGCCAACGGGTACGGCGAGGTCCGCATTCGCCTCGCCGGCCAACCGGTCAAGCTCAGCGCCCGCGCGGACCAGCCGATCCCGATCGGCGCCCAGATCTTCGTCGTGCAGGCGCTCAGCGAGACCAGCGTGCACGTAGAGACCTACTGATCTCCCCCTCACAGACGGGACTATTTATATGGCCCTACTCATCGCCATCGGTGGCGCGGTCCTCCTCGTGCTCATCCTGGTGTTCTTCGTGCTCTCCCGGATCAAGGTGGCCGGCCCGAACGAGGCGTTCATCGTCACCGGTCGCAAGGGCCGCACCACGCAGACCGCCGACGGCGGGCGGTCCACCGACACCTCCGGTCAGAAGGTCGTGCTGGGCGCCTCGGTGTTCGTGCTGCCGGTGGTGCAGAAGCTCCAGTCGCTCGACCTGTCCAGCCGGCGGATCGACGTCGGCATCCGGGGCGCGGTCAGCAAGCAGGGCATCCGCGCCGACCTGCATGGCGTGGCGATCGTCAAGGTCGGCGGGACCGAGGACGCGATCCGGGCCGCCGCCCAGCGGTTCCTGCACCAGCAGGACGAGATCGACAACTTCACCCGGGAGGTGCTGGCCGGCGCGCTGCGCTCGATCGTCGGCCGGCTCACCGTCGAGGAGGTCATCCGGGACCGGGCGGCGTTCGCCAGCGCCGTGGCCGAGGAGGCCGAGCACTCGATGACCA
>NZ_JBEYSL010000344.1:0-7693 GCF_040642735.1 Micromonospora sp. NPDC047753
CCGTCAGGCCGCCACCACACCCCCCCCCCGCCCCCGGGCGGCCCCCCCCCCGGGCCCCCCCGCCGTGGGAGAGGTCTGCGTCACACGCGGACGAGCATCTTGCCGAGGTTGTCGCCGCGCAGCAGGCCGAGGAACGCCGCCGGGGCGTTCTCGATGCCGTCCACGATCGTCTCGTCGTAGGACAGCGTGCCGTCGCGCAGCCAACCCGAGACGTCGCGCACGAACGCCGCCCGCACGTCGTTGTGGTCGTTGACCAGGAAGCCGCGCAGGGTGAGCCGCTTGCCGATGACCAGCGCCAGGTTGCGCGGTGCGGCCGGCGGCTCGGTGGCGTTGTACTGCCCGATCATGCCGCAGATGGCGGCCCGACCGTGCAGGTTCATGGCCGAGATCGCGGCCTCCAGGTGGTCACCGCCGACGTTGTCGAAGTAGACGTCGACGCCGTCCGGGGCGGCCTCCCGCAGCGACTCGCGGACCCCGTCGTGGTAGTCGAAGGCGGCGTCGAAGCCCAGTGCCCGCAGCCGTTCGACCTTGGCTGGCGAGCCGGCACTGCCGATCACCCGGCCGGCGCCCTTGAGCCTGGCGATCTGGCCGACCAGGCTGCCCACCGCGCCGGCCGCGGCGGAGACGAAGACAGTCTCGCCGGGCTTCATCGCGGCCACCTCCAGCAGGCCAGCGTACGCGGTCAACCCGGTCATGCCGAGCACGCTCAGGTACGCGCTCACCGGGGCGATGCTCGGGTCGACGGGGCGGGCCGCGGCGGCGTCGAGCAGCGCGTACTCCCGCCAGCCCAGCCCGTGCAGGACTGTGGTTCCGACGGCGACGTCCGCCGCCTCGCTGGCCACCACCTCACCGATCGCGGCACCGTCGAGTGGCGCGTCGAGCGCGAACGGCGGCACGTACGACTTGACGTCGTTCATCCGTCCGCGCATGTACGGGTCGACGGACATGTACTGGTTGCGGACCACGATCTGGCCCGGTCCGGGCGTCGGCACCTCGGTCTCGACGAGCCGGAAGGTGTCTTCGGTGGGCCAGCCCTGGGGGCGGCTGGCCAGGTGGATCTCGCGGTTGCTGGTCACGGGGTGGTCGTCCTCTCGTCCGCGGATGGGGGCCTGGGGCCGCGAGGTCACGCGGACAGGGTCTCGCGGACGGTGAGGGTGACGTCGACGTTGCCACGGGTGGCGTTGGAGTACGGGCAGACCTGGTGGGCCTGCTCGACGATCTGCTCGGCGACCTCGCGGGGCGCGGCGGGCAGGTCGACGACGAGCTGCACGGTGAGCCCGAAGCCGCCGCTGCCGTTCGGGCCGATGCCCACCTCGGCGCCGACCACGGAACCGGTCACGTCGGCCTTGGCCCGGCGGGCCACCAGCCGCAGCGCGCTGTGGAAGCAGGCCGCGTAACCGGCGGCGAAGAGCTGCTCGGGGTTGGCCGCGCCACCCGCGCCGCCCATCTCCTTCGGCACTGCCAGGTCGAGTGCGAACGTGCCGTCGGAGGTCTCGACGTGGCCGTCCCGGCCGTCGCCGGTGGCGGTCGCGGACGCGGTGTAGACAACCTGCATGGTGGTCACTGCTCCTTCTGTCGGTGGATGGTGTCGGTGACCCGGGTGAGGGTGTCGCGCAGCGCGACGAGCTCGCCGAGGCCCAGCCCGGTGGCCTGCGCGATCCGCAGCGGGACATCGCAGACCCGCTCGCGCAGCGCCCGGCCCTGCTCGGTGAGGCCCACCTCGACCCGCCGCTCGTCGCGGGCCGACCGCCGCCGCACCACCAGGCCCGCCCCCTCCAGCCGCTTGAGCAGCGGGGAGAGCGTGCCGGAGTCCAGCCGCAGCTCGGCGCCCAACTCGGACACCGTCGGGGCGTCGTCGGGACGCTCCCAGAGCACCAGCAGCACCAGGTACTGCGGGTAGGTCAACCCGACCTCGTCGAGGATCGGCCGGTAGACGTCGGTCAGTGCGCGCGACGCGGCGTAGAGCGCGAAGCACACCTGCCGGCGCAGCACCAGGTCATCCGTCACCACTGAACCGTAGCCCACAATTAAGTTGTGCACAACTTAATTGGGCCGCGGGATCACCCGGCGGGCCGCGAGGACGGTCACCTCAGCGATCGCCGAGGTACGCCTCCAACTCCACCTCGACCAGGTGCTCCGGGTCCAGCAGACCGGCCACCACCACCAGGGTGGCGGCCGGCCGGACCGCGCCGAAGACAGCGTTGTGCGCCCGGCCCACCTCGTCGGCGTGCAGCCGGTCCGTCACGTACATCCGGGTCCGGACCACATCGCCCGGCTCCGCACCCACCTCGGCGAGCGCGGCCAACCCGATCCGCAGCGCCTGCGCGGTCTGCGCGGCCGCGTCACCGACGTGCACCACCCGGCCGTCCACTGTCGCCGTGCAACCCGCCGTCCAGGCCCGCTCACCGGCCCGGACCACCCGGGAGTACCCGTAGCGCTGCTCCCACGGGCCGCCCGACCCCAGCCTGATCGTCGTCACGCCTCGGCCAGCGTCCGCAGCGCCTCGGCCACAGTGAAGGCACCCGCGTAGAGCGCCTTGCCCGCGATCACGCCCTCCACCCCGGCCGACTCCAGGGTCGCCAACGCCCGCAGGTCGTCCAGGGTGGACACCCCACCCGAGGCGATCACCGGCCGGTCCGTACGGGCACACACCTCGCGCAGCAGATCCAGGTTCGGCCCGCGCATCGTCCCGTCCTTGGTGATGTCGGTGACCACGTACCGACTGGCGCCCGCCTTGTCCAACCGCTCCAGCACCTCGTACAGGTCACCACCGTCGCGGGTCCAACCCCGCGCCGACAGGGTGTTGCCCCGCACATCCAGCCCGATGGCCACCCGGTCGCCGTACTCCGCGACCACCCGGTCACACCAGACCGGGTCCTCCAGGGCGGCGGTCCCGATATTCACCCGGGCCGCTCCGGTGCCCAGCGCCGCACGCAGCGACTCGTCATCACGGATGCCCCCGGAGAGCTCCACCTTCACATCCAACTGGCGCACCACCTCCGCGAGCAGGTGCGCGTTGGTGCCCCGACCGAACGCCGCGTCCAGGTCGACCAGGTGGATCCACTCCGCGCCGTCCTGCTGCCAGGCCAACGCCGCGTCCAACGGGTCGCCGTAGATGCTCTCGCTTCCGACGGCGCCCTGCACGAGCCGGACGGCCCGGCCGTCAGCGACATCCACGGCGGGTAACAGGGTGAGGCTCAAGGTCTTCTCCTCGATCAGGTACGACGGTCCAGGGCGATCACCACGATCGCCGGCAGTACGAGCAGCAAGAGCGCGATCAGCGCGATACGCAGCGCCAGGTTGTCGACAAACGTCCAGATCAGGAGCAACGCCGCGCCGGTGAGCAGCACGATCGCGGCCCGCTCACCCCTAGTGTGCCGGGCCAGCCGGCCGGAGCGACCCCGCCGCAGCCGCGGCGTCAAACTGCGGACCACCGCGCGACGGCGCTGCCGGCGGGCGACCTGACGCTGCCGGACCGCCCGTTCCCGGGCCTGCTCCGCCTCCCGCTCCGCCCGTCGGCGGGCGCGCTCCCGGCTCACCGCGACGCCCGTTGCTCGGGCACCGCGCGACGGCGCTCAGTCACCGCTGGGCAACGTGGCGAGCCAGTTGCGCAGCAGCGCGGCACCGGTGTCGGCGGACTTCTCCGGGTGGAACTGGGCCGCCGACAACGAGCCACGCTCCACCGCCGCGACGAAATCCGTGTCGTGGTGGGCGGTGGTCACAGTGGCACCGGCAGCGGCCAACGCCGCCGGGTCGCCCATCGCGTACGAGTGGACGAAGTAGAACCGGCTCTGCTCCGTCAAGCCGGCGAACAGCACCGACTCCCGCGGAGCCCGGACCGTGTTCCAGCCCATGTGCGGCAACCGGGCGGCGGCCAACCGGGTCACCCCGCCGGGCAGCAGCCCCAGCCCCTTGGTCACCACGCCATGCTCGTCACCGTGCTCGAAGAGCACCTGCATGCCCACGCAGATGCCCAGCACCGGCCGGCCGGCAGCCACCCGTTCGGCGATCACCGGACCGGCGCCCAGCGCCTCGATCCCCGCCATGCACGCCGCGTACGCGCCCACCCCCGGCACCACCAGACCATCGGCGGCAGCCGCCGCGGACAGGTCGTCGGTCACCCGGACGTCCGCTCCGGCGGCGGCCAGCGCCCGCTCCGCCGAGCGCAGGTTGCCCGAGCCGTAGTCGAGCACCACCACGTCACTCATGTCGTCACCCCGATCACCCGTTCTCCGGCAGCAGCCGCAGCACCCCGGCGACAGTGGCGAGCACCGCGAGCGCCGCGGTGATCAACACGGCGGCCTTCGGCGCGCCCTGCCGGTAGAGCGACCAGGTGCCGCCCACCAGCACCCCGGCCAGGATCAGCAGCAACGTCGGCAACGCGGCACCCATCAGAGCCACCTTCCATTCGCGACTGCGGGGCTCCGCTGCGCTGCACTCCTCGCGCTCATCAGAGCGCGCCCTTCGTGCTCGGAATCGCTCCGGCGGAACGCGGGTCGATCGAGGTGGCCTCGCGCAACGCGCGGGAGACCGCCTTGAACTGCGCCTCCACCACGTGGTGCGCGTCCGGGTGACCACCCGGACGGGCCGCCCGCAGCACGTCGACGTGCAGCGTGACCCGGGCCGCCTGACCGAAGGACTCCCAGATGTGCCGGGTCATGCTGGTCGCGTACACCGGCCCGATGTACGGGGCGAGCACCGGCTCGTCGTGCACCACGTACGGACGACCGGAGAGGTCCACGGCGGCCCGGACCAGCACCTCGTCCATCGGCACCGTGGCCGAGCCGTACCGCCGGATGCCGGCCTTGTCGCCCAGCGCCTGGTCGAACGCCGCACCCAGCGCCAGCGCGGTGTCCTCGATCGTGTGGTGCGCGTCGATCTCCAGGTCACCCACCGTGCGCACGGTCAGGTCGAAGCCGCCGTGCCGGGCGATCTGGTGCAGCATGTGGTCGTAGAAGCCGACGCCGGTACTGATCTCGGCGGCACCGGTGCCGTCGAGATCGATCTCGACGAGGACCTTGGTCTCCTTGGTGATCCGTTCCACCCGGGCGGTCCGACTCATTGCGAAGTCTCCATTGCAGAAAGGAAGGCGTCGGTCTCGGCGGCGGTGCCGGCGGTCACCCGCAGCCAGCCGGGCAGGCCGACGTCACGGACCAGCACCCCCTGTGCCAGCAGGGCGTTCCAGACGACGGTCTGGTCGCCGCCCACCTCGAAGAGCACGAAGTTGGCGTCGCTGTCGGCGACCCGCAACCCCCGCTCGCGCAGCGTCGCCACGATACGGTCCCGCTGCGCCATGATCGCGCTCACCGTACCGAGAAGGGCGCCGCGGTGCGCCACCGCCGCGCGTGCGGCGGCCTGGGTGAGCGCGGAGAGATGGTACGGCAGACGGACGAGCTGCACCGCCCGCACCACCGCCGGGTCGGCGGCCAGGTAGCCCAGCCGGCCACCGGCGAAGCCGAACGCCTTGCTCATCGTCCGGGTGACCACCAGCCGCGGGTGGCCGGGCAGCACCGCGAGGGCGCTGACCGTCCCGGGCCGGGCGAACTCGGCGTACGCCTCGTCCACGACCACCATGCCAGGCGCGACGTCGAGCACCGCGGCGATCACCGCCGGGTCCAGTGCGGTGCCGGTGGGGTTGTTCGGCGAGCAGAGGAAGACCACGTCCGGCTGGTGCTCCCGGACCTGGGCGACCGCCTCCTCGGCGGTCAACCCGAAGTCGACCCCGCGCGCGGCGGGCACCCACCGGGTGCCGGTGCCGAGGGCCAGCAGCGGGTGCATCGAGTACGCCGGAACGAAGCCGAGCGCGGTGCGCCCCGGCCCCCCGAACGCCTGGAGCAGCTGCTGCTGGATCTCGTTGGAGCCGTTCGCCGCCCACACCTGCTCGACGGTGAGCCCGTGCCCGAGATAGTCGGCCAGGTCGGCGCGGAGCGCCACCGCGTCCCGATCCGGGTAGCGGTTCAGCTCGCGCAGCTCGGCCGCGAGCGCCTTGCCGATCGCCTCGACCACCGGCTCCGGAACCGGGTGGGAATTCTCGTTGGTGTTGAGCCGCACCGGCACGTCCAACTGAGGCGCCCCGTACGGCGACAGCCCCCGCAGGTCGTCGCGGATCGGAAGATCGCTCAGACTGGTCACGCCGACCCTCCCGGGAAACGGGCCTGGACCGCCTGGCCGTGCGCGGGCAGGTCCTCCACGTTGGCCAGGGTGACCACGTGCGGGGCCACGTCGCGCAGCGCGGCCTCGGTGTACTCGATCAGGTGCACACCGCGCAGGAAGGACTGCACGGACAGGCCGGAAGAGTGCCGGGCGCAGCCGCCGGTGGGCAGCACGTGGTTGGAGCCGGCGCAGTAGTCGCCGAGCGACACCGGCGACCAGGCGCCCACGAAGATCGCCCCGGCGTTGCGGACCCGCAGCGCCCACTCCCGGGCGTCGACCGTCTGGATCTCCAGGTGCTCGGCCGCGTACGCGTCGACCACCCGCAGCCCAGCCTCAAGGTCGTCGACCAGGACCACGCCGCTCTGCTCACCGGTCAGCGCCGTGGTGACCCGCTCGGTGTGCTTGGTCGCCGGCACCTGCCGGGACAGCTCCGCCTCGACCGCCTCGACCAGCGCCACCGACGGGGTGACCAGCACGCTCGCGGCGAGCGGGTCGTGCTCGGCCTGACTGATCAGGTCGGCGGCCACGTGCGCCGGGTCGGCGGTGTCGTCGGCCAGGATGGCGATCTCGGTCGGCCCGGCCTCGGCGTCGATGCCGACCACGCCGCGCAGCAGCCGCTTGGCGGCGGTCACCCAGATGTTGCCGGGGCCGGTGATCAGGTCGACGGGGTCGCACCGCAGCTCACCGGCCGGGTCCACCGCCGCGCCGTACGCCAGCATCGCCACCGCCTGGGCCCCGCCCACGGCGTACACCTCGTCGACGCCGAGCAGCGCGCACGCGGCGAGCACCCGGGGATCGGGCAGGCCGCCGTTGTCCTTCTGCGGCGGGCTGACCACCACCAGCGAGCGCACCCCGGCCGCCTGGGCGGGCACCACGTTCATCACCACCGTCGACGGGTACATCGCCAGACCGCCGGGCACGTAGAGGCCGACGCGGTCGACCGGCAGCCACCTCTCGGTGACAGTGCCGCCGGGCACCACCTGGGTGACGTGATCGGTGCGCCGCTGGTCGGCGTGCACCCGGCGGGCCCGGGCGATGGACTCCAGCAGCGCGGCACGCACCGCCGGGTCGAGCACCCCCTCGGCCTCGGTGATCGCCTCGACCGGCACCCGCAGCACCTCCGGGGAGATGCCGTCGAATCGTTCGCTCGCTTCCCGGATCGCCGGGTACCCATGCTCACGGACCGCCTCCACCAGAGGACGGATGCGCTCGACGGCGACGGACACGTCGAGCTGGGCACGGGGCAGCAGGCGGCGCGGGTCACCGAGACCGTCGCGCAGGTCGATCCGATTCAGCACCCTTGCGAGTCTAGGCGGCCGGCCCGACGCCCACCCGAGCCGCCCGTACGCCGGGACGGTGAGCCGGGCCACGCCACCGCGGGCGAGATTGGTTAGGCTCGACCATGTGACCGCACGGCTGCCGGTGTTCCCGCTCGCAACGGTGCTCTTTCCCGGGTTGGTGCTGCCGCTGCACATCTTCGAGGAGCGCTACCGGGCGCTGGTCCGACACCTGGTCGGCCTGCCCGACGGTGCCCCGCGCG
>NZ_JBEYSL010000345.1:0-7613 GCF_040642735.1 Micromonospora sp. NPDC047753
CGACCGGTGGGCCGCCCCGGCCGGCCGCCCGCCGAACACCCCGCTCAGATGGTGTGTGGGTCGATCGACACCGGGCGCAGGTCCGCCTCCGCGATCCCGACCCCGGCACCTCCAGCCTGGCGCACCTGCGGGAGAGGTAGATAGGGGGCACCTCTCCGGCCTGGTGGAACCGTCGTACGACCTCCGCGGTCAGCAACTGCGCCAGCAGCGCCGTGGTGACCGAGGAGACCGCACAGACCGCGCCGCCGCCCTCGAGCGGCAGCAGTGCATCGCCGTACGGCGCGCCGTTGTCCAGCACGACGTCGGCGAGGTCGGCGAGCCGGTGCCCGGACGGGTGCCGTGGCGCCACCCGCGCGGTGTGCTCGACCGAGGTGACCGCGATCAACGGGTGACCGCGCTCGGTGACCAGCGCCGCCAGCTCGACGACCGAGCCGTTGATGCCGGACTGGGACGCCACCACGAACACGTCGCGCGGCTGGGGTGCCGCGAGCGCGTAGATCTGGTGGGCGATGGAGGGATCACGTTCCAGTTTGGGGTCGGCGAGCACGTCACGCGGGGCGTCACCGTGCATCACCAGGTCCCGTACCGAGAGCCGGTTGGTGGGGACCAACCCGCCAGCGCGGGCGACCAGCTCGGCGGCGAACGCCTCCGAGTGCCCGGCGCCGAACGCCTGGAGCACGCCGCCGTCGCGCAGGCTGCCGGCGATCAGGTCGGCGGCCCGGGTGATCCCGTCCGCCTCCGAGTCGAGCAGCCGGTCGAGCACCGGGCGGACGGCGTCCGCGTACCCCTGGGCGCTGATCATGAGAGGGCTCCCTTCGCTGCCTTGTGCCCGTCGACAGCCTGCGCTGTCCGCCGGAAGGCCGCGTGCGCGCGGTCGTGCGTGCGTTGGGCGACGGCGATGTAGAGCAGGTCGAGCACCACCAGTTGGGGATGCCGGGCGGAGAGCGCGTCCGGCCGGAAGGTGGTCGCCTGGCTGGCCGTGAGCAGGACGATGTCGGCCAGCTCGGCCAACGGGGAGCGAGGGAAGCCGGTGAGCGCGAGCGTGGTGGCGCCACGGCTGCCCGCCTCGGCGAGCATCTCGATCGTCTCCCGGGTCTGCCCGGTGTGCGAGATGCCGAGCGCCACGTCCCCCGATCGCAGCAACGCGGCGCTGGCCAGCCCCTCGTGCACGTCGTTCCAGGCCCACGCCGCCACACCGATGCGGTGCAGGCTGAACTGCATCTCCTCACCGACCAGGGCGCTGCCGCTGGCACCGAAGATGTTCACCCTGCTGGCGCCGGCGATCGCCACAGCGGCCCGCTCCACCTCGGTGAGGTCGAGCAGGGTGGCGGTGTCGTGCATGGCCCGCGTGTCGGCGGCCATGATCTGGTCGAGCACCCGGGCGAGCGGATCGCTCGGTTGGATCTCGCGTCCGATGTCGACCGTCCAACCGGCAGAGCGGGCCCGGCCGGTCTCGGAGGCGATGCCCAGTCGCAGGTCGGCGTACCCCTCGAAGCCCATCGCCCGGCAGAACCGGGTGATGGTCGCTGGTGAGGTGCCGCTGCGCTCGGCCAGTTCGACGATCGTCGAGCGGGCGGCGGCCTCCGGGTCGCTGAGCACGTGCTCGGCAACCCGGTGCAGAGCACCGGTCAACTCGCCGAGCCCGTTGCGGACCCTGGCCAGCACCCCGTCGGAGGCCGAGGTCCGTCGCTCGATCACGTCGGCGTCGACCACCGCGGTCCCCGCGGCGGTGTCCACCTCGTGATCAACCATGAGACGCCCCTGCTTTCCGAAAAGACTGTTAACTGTTAGTGGTAAAATTTCTTACTGAACGACCGTCTATGTCAAGACCGTGGGCGAAGTTTTCAAACTGTTACCTGGCGCACGGCCCCTCACGCCGGCCACAACTTGCCTCGCACGACCCCGCCGACCAGCATGAACAAGCCAGATCGCCGTTCCGCGCAAGGAGACTCGTGCCGATGTCCGACACCGTCGTGGTGGGTCTCGATATCGGCGGCACGTCCACCCGGGCGACCGTCCTCACCCTCACCGGGCAACGCGTCGGCACCGGTCGCGCCGGCGGCGGCAACCCCACCAGTCACGGCGCCGAGCGCGCCGCCGCCGAACTGCTGACAGCGCTGCGCGAAGCACTCGCCGACGTCGACCCGACGCGGGCCGCCGCCGGCACCATCGGGCTCGCCGGAGCCGGCCGACTGCTCGCCGACCCGGCCGGGCGGGCCGCCTTCGACCATGCCTGGCACGACGCCGGCCTGCGCTGCCCGTACGAGGTCCACGGCGACGCCCTGGTCGCGTACGCCTCCGGCACCGCCGCCCCGGACGGCACCATCCTCATCGCCGGCACCGGCGCGATCACCGCCCACGTCCACGAGCTGCGGCTCGACCGGATCGCCGACGGCCACGGCTGGCTGCTCGGCGACGCCGGGTCGGGCTTCTGGCTCGGTCGGGAAGCCGTACGCCGACTGCTCGCCGACCTCGACGCCGGCAGTGCGCTGGGCGCGCTGACCACCACCGTGCTCACCGAGATTCTGGGCAGCGCCGACATCACCGCCCGCCCCCGGGACACCGTCGACGCCACCATCCAGACGGTGACCCGTCGACCCCCCGTCGAACTGGCCCGGCTCGCGCCGCTGGTCGTCGACGCCGCCGCCCACGGCGACCCGGTCGCCACCGAACTGATCACCGACGCCGCCGCGCACCTGACCGAGAGCGTGAGCCGCATCCGCCCCGCCGGGGCTGTGACACCGATCGTGCTCGGCGGCGGCCTGCTCACCGCGGACACCCCGCTCGCCGCCGCCGTCCGGGCCGAGATCGCGCGACACTGGCCGGACGCGCCACTGCGCACCGCCGGAGACGGGGCCGCCGCCGCGGCCTGGCTCGCCGCCCGTGGCCTACCCGGGGTGCCCGACCCGGGCGCGCTGCACGCCCGCCTGTTCCCCACCCCCTGAAGCCGACGGCGCCCAGCGCGCCGCCCGTATCGGCACGGCACCCCCCACCCCGCGCCCCACCTGCCCGCGGCGTACCCCGCGGCGCACTGCGCCCCGCACCCCGCCCGGCCGCCCCGCGCCGCACTACCGCCTCGCACCCCCGCCCGGAAGGTCGTATCGGCCTGCGGGGGCGATGATCGGGATCGGACAGCGGTGGCCAGGTCGGTTCTACTTGAGCTGCCCTGCGGTGAGGCCCGCCTGCACCTGCCGCTGGAAGGCCACGTAGACCGCGAGCACCGGGAGCACCGCGATACTCAGTCCGGCGAAGAGCCGGGCGTAGTCGCCGGCGTACCCCTGGCTGACCGACAGCGCGAAGAGCCCCTGCGCCAGCATCCACTTGGACTCGTCGCCCTGCAACAGCACCTGCGGTAGCAGGAACTGGTTCCAGTGGCTGAGGAAGTTGAAGATCGCCACACTGATCAGTCCCGGACGTGCCATGGGCAGCATTACCCGGAAAAAGAGCCGGAAGTGACCGCAGCCGTCGACCAGTGCGGCTTCCGCCACCGAGGTCGGCAGGGTCCGGAAGAACGCGCTCAGGAAGAACACTGTGAACGGCAGCGAGTAGGCCGCGTACACGAGGATCAGCCCGAGCCAGGTGTTGAAGAGGCCGGCGTTGCGGACCACGAAGAAGAGCGGTACCAGGGCGAGGAACACCGGGAACATCAGGCCGCCGACGAACAGGTAGTAGACGACCTGGCGACCGCGGAACTCGTACCGGGCGAAGACGTACGCGGCGGTGGCGCCCATCAGCATGGTGAGGCTGACCGAGCCGGCCACCACCACCAGGCTGTTGAGGAAGTACCGGCCGATGTGCGCGCCGGTCCAGGCCCGCACCCAGTTGTCCAGGTGCAGCGCGCCGGGCAGCCCCCACGGGTCGGCGAGGATCTCACCGTTGGTCTTGAACGAGCTGATGAACATCCACAGCAGTGGCAGCACGGTGAGCAGGCCCCAGAGCAGCAGGAAGCCGTGCGAGAGGGCGTTGGCCACGCCGAGTTCCCGGCGTACCGGGCGGTCCCCGCTGGTGACCGGGGTCGGGGCGGTCGCGGTGGGCTGATCCAGAGTGGTCACGAGTACTCGATCCGTTCGCGCCGGCCGACCCGCAGCGACAGCACCGCCACCGAGAGGGTCAGGAAGAACATCACCACGCCGATCGCCGAGGCGTAGCCGAACTTGGTCTCGCTGCCGAAGGCGGTGTCGTACATGCGTACGCCAATCACGTCGGTGGAGAAGTTCGGCCCGCCGTTGGTCATCAGCTGGACGAGGATGAACCCGTCCAGGGCGAAGATGGCCAGGTAGACCCAGGCGACCTGGACGGTGTCCCAGAGCAGCGGCAGGGTGACCCGGCGCAGGGTGGTGAACCGGGACGCGCCGTCGAGCAGGACGGCCTCGTAGATCTCCTTCGGCACTGCCGACATCGCCGCGCCGAACAGCACCACGTAGAAGCCGACGTTGCTCCAGACCATCACCGCCAGCACGCACCAGAAGGCGGTCGCCGGGTCGCCGAGCCAGGTCGGCGCGGGCAGGCCGAGGCCGTGCAGAGCTGTGGTGAGCAGGCCCTTGTTGGGGTGGTACACCTCCTTCCACAGCAACGCGATGATCACCACGGAGAGCACCTGCGGGAAGAAGTAGACGGTGCGGTAGAGCGCGCCGCCGCGTACGCCGGTGACGCCGGCACTGCCCTTGCGCCCGCCCATGGCGAGCATGGTGGCGAAGAACAGCCCGAGCACGATGGTGAGCACCGGCACCAGCCCCAGCAGGATCGCGTTGTTCTTCAGCGCGTTCCACACGTAGTCGTCGTGCCAGAGGGTCTTGAAGTTGGCCAGACCGACCGGGTTGGCGTCTGCCGAGTAGCCGAGCCAGTCGGTGGTGGAGATCTGGAACGCCTGGAGGTACGGCGAGACGACGAAGAACACGTACAGCAGCACCGGTGGCACCAGGAACGTGACGATCAGCGGCCACTTGCCATGTTTCACGAGAGGGACCTCTCCGTTTGGGTACGGCCGGTGGGGGCGGACCTCTCCCCCACCGGCCGGGCGGTCAGGCCGCTCGCTTGTACTTCTTGATCGAACTGTCCTGGGCGATCGAGTCGGCGCCCTTCTGGCACTGTTCGAGGAACTCGGCGGGGCCGATCCGACCGCTGAAGAACTCACCGCACGCGGCGTCGACGAGGTTGCGCTCCAACTTGCGGTAGAAGCTGTTGTAGACCCAGTTGAAGCCGTTGGCGCCGGACGCGTCGAGCGCCTTCACCACGGTGCTCAGCCCGTACGGCAGCTCGACGCCCTCGGTGGCACCGGCGACCACGGTGAGGCTGGCGACCTTCTTCGTGAAGTCCTGGGCGCCCTTCTTGGAGAGCATGGTCCGGAAGTACTCCAGGCCGCCGGCGACGTTGCGGGCCTTGGCGGGCACCATGAACGGTTCCCCGGCGGTTCCCCGGATCGCCTCGAACGGCAGCTTGTCGCCGCTGCCCAGGCTCGGCGTCGGCGCGATGGTCATGTTGAAACCGGCCGGGGTGACGTCCTTCTGCTCGCTCTCCAGCCAGGATCCGCAGGAGATGAAGGCGGCCTTGCCCTGACACCAGGCGGTCTGCGACTGCTTGTGGTCCAGGCCGGGCGAGCCGTCCAGGATGTACTTGTCCTTGACGATCTGGTGCCAGGCGTCGGCGGCGGCGCGCATCGAGTCGGACTTCCAGGCGTTCGGCTCCAGGTTGTCGATGGCGGTCGCCACCGACGGGCCGCCGAACTTGATCGCCGTGGAGATCAGCGGCCAGCTCATGTAGCGCGGGTGCAGGCCGGCGTACGTCCAGGGGGCGATTCCGGCGGCCTTGATCTGCTTGCAGAGCGCGATGTGCTCCTCCCAGGTCTTCGCGTACGACCAGCCGCGGTCGGCGAAGAGCTTGGCGGAGTGCCAGATGCCGTAGGCGGTGTAGGTGTAGTTGAGCACCAGGAACTTGCCGTCGTAGGAGCCGACCTCGACCGCGCCGGGCAGCAGGGTGTCCTTGACCGTCTTGCCGGGGATGTCGAGGCTCGGGGCGGCCAGCAGTTCGTCGAGGCCGGCGAGGGCGTTCTGGCTGACCAGGCCGTTGAAGTCGATCTGGCTGGAGCCGGAGTTGTTGACCACGTCGGGCGGGGTGCCGTCGACGAAGCGCGGCTGGAGGGTCTTGCTGATCTCCTGGGTGGAGGAGTGCTTGATCTTCGCCTTCGGGTACTTCTCGGTGTACATGGCCTCGTGGGCCTTTGCGTACTCCTCACCGAACCCGCCGCCGAAGATCACCACCTCGAGTGGGGCGTCCTCCTTCACGCCGAGCGGGTTCTCGGCGCTCTTGGTGCCCTGGTAGGTCTCGGCATCGTTCTTGTCACCGCCACCGCTGGTGGCGCAGCCGGACAGCAGACCGGCGGCGGGGGTGGCCAGGAGGCCGGCGGCGGCGCTGCGCCGCAGGATGTCACGCCTGTTCATGGGTTCTCCTCGGGTCGGGTCGGGCGGATCGCCGGTCTTGTGGGGGAGGCGTCCACCGCGCGAGGGGCGGTAGTTCTCTTCAGTTAATGCTCCGTTGCTGAAGAATTTCTACGACAGCCGGGCTCGGACTTCAAGTCCTGACTGTCGAACCGTTATCACCACCAGCCGTCATCAGGTCGCCTAGCCTGAGGCGATGCGCCGCCTGCGCCAGCTGGCCGAGCACACCCCGGCTGGGCGGGAGCGATATGTCGACCTGCTCCGCGCACTCGCCATCACCATGGTCGTTCTCGGACATTGGGGCGTCACGGCGATCGGGCGCGACGCCTCCGGGCAGGTCACCGGGCACTCCGCGCTCGGCGACCTGCGCTGGGCGTACCCGCTGACCTGGCTGGCCCAGGTGATGCCCGTCTTCTTCCTGGTCGGGGGCTACGCCAACGCTGCCTCGTTGACCCGCCTGCGGGCCCGCGGCGGCGACGCCGCCGGGTGGCTGATCGACCGCAGTGCCCGCCTGGTCCGCCCCACCAGCACGCTGCTGCTCGTACTCACCGCCGGGGCGGCGGTCGCCTGGCTGCGCGGCACCGACCCCACCAGGATCCGCGAGGTGTTCTGGTTCGCGACCATTCCGCTCTGGTTCCTGGTCGCCTACCTGGCTGCGGTCGCGCTCACCCCACCGATGTACGCGCTGCACCGTCGCTTCGGTCTGACCATCCCGCTGGCACTTGTCGCCCTGGTCGGCCTCGGCGACCTCGGCCGGCTCAGCGGGCCGGAGGCGCTGAGCTACGGCAACTACCTCTTCGGTTGGCTGGCCGTCCACCAGCTCGGCTTCGCCTGGCACGACACCCGGCAGATGCCGCCGCCCGCCGCCGGGCCGCCGGGCGACACCGCCGCGACCGCCTCGGAAGCCGGCCCGACGCCCGCCGCCGGACCGTCGGCCCACGACCGTCCGGGGGTACGCCGCTGGCGACGACTGCCCACCTCGCGGCGGGCCGGACTGGTGTTCCTGGCCGGCGGCCTGGCCACGGTACTGCTGCTCACCGGGCCCGGCCCGTGGCCGGTGGCCATGCTGCACGTGCCCGGCGAGCGCCTGGACAACGCCGCGCCGCCCAGCCTCGCGCTGCTCATCGCGTGGCTCTCCGGGAAGCCGTAGCTGGCGAACGCGGTGAGTTTGCGGTAGAC
>NZ_JBEYSL010000346.1:0-7610 GCF_040642735.1 Micromonospora sp. NPDC047753
GGTGAGATCGTCGCGCGGATCAGCCATGGGACCAGATTGTCGTACCGGCCGCCGGAGCAGATGGAGCCGAAGCGCTCGTAGCCGCGCAGCTGGGTCTCGTAGACGGTGCCCGTGTAGTAATCCAGCCCGCGGGCGATGCGCAGGTCCGCCACGCAGAGGCCGGGCGAGTGCTCGGCGGCGGTGTCCACCACCCGGACCAGCTCCTCGATGCCCTCGTCGAGCAGCGGGTCGCTCACCCCCAGCGCCCGGACGGCGTCGGCGAACGAGGCGTCCGGGGCGGAGATCTCGGCCAGCGCCAGGCACGCCTTGGCCTGCGCCTCGCTCGCCCCGGCGGTCTGGGCCAGCAGCTCGGCCACCTTCGCCGGGCCGATCTTGTCGAGCTTGTCCACGGCCCGCAGCGCCGCCTCCGGGTCGGTCAGCCCGATGCCCCGGTAGAAACCCTCGCAGATCTTGCGGTTGTTGACCTGGATCGTCACCGGTGGGATCGGCAACGACCGCAACGCGTCCCCGATGACCAGCGGCATCTCCGCCTCGTGGTGCGCGGCCAGGGTGTCCCGGTCGACGATGTCGATGTCGGCCTGGACGAACTCCCGGTAGCGGCCCTCCTGCGGCCGCTCGCCCCGCCACACCTTCTGGATCTGGTAGCGGCGGAACGGGAAGCTCAGCTTGCCGGCGTTCTCCAACACGTACCGGGCGAACGGCACGGTCAGGTCGAAGTGCAGGCCGAGCTGGTCGTCACCACCGGCACCCTCGGCGTCGGCGTGCAGCCGCCGGATCACGTAGACCTCCTTCGAGGTCTCGCCCTTGCGCAGCAGCTGGTCCAGCGGCTCCACGGCGCGGGTCTCCAGCGGCGCGAAGCCGTACAGCTCGAAGGTGGCCCGGATCCTGTCGAGCACGAACTGCTCGATCATCCGCTGTCCGGGAGTCCACTCCGGGAAGCCGGAGATGGGCGTGGGCTTGCTCATCGGCGTACTCCTTGCGGTTCCGCGCCGTTGGCGCGGTGGTGTCGTGGGTCCGCGCGCGGCGCGGACAGAAGATCTAGAGGCCCCGGGTGGGAGCGGCCGGCGACGTGCCAGCCACCTCGATGAGGTACGGGTTGCTGGCGCGCTCGCGGCCGATGGTGGTGCTGGGGCCGTGGCCGGGCAGCACGACGGTGTCGTCGGCCAGCGGGAGGATCTTGTCGCGCAGGCTGGTGAGCATGGCCGGCATGCTCCCGCCCGGCAGGTCGGTGCGGCCGATCGACCCGGCGAAGAGGACGTCGCCGGAGAGGCACAGTTCGTCAGCCTCCCAGCCCGACCCGGCGCCCGGCAGCCGGAACAGCACCGACCCGCCGGTATGGCCCGGGGCATGGTCGACGGCGATCTCCAGGCCGGCGAGCGTGAGGGTGGCGCCGTCGGTCAACTCCGCCACGTCCTCCGGCTCGGTGTAGCTCAGCCGGCCGCCGAAGAGCGACGTCAGGTCGGTCGAGAGGCCCTTCGACGGGTCGGCCAGCATCTCCCGGTCACCGGGGTGCACGTACGCCGTGATGCCGCGTGCGCCGCAGACCGGCGCGACCGAGAAGGTGTGGTCGAGGTGGCCGTGGGTGAGCAGCACGGCGGCCGGATGCAGGCGGTGCTCGGCGAGCAGCGCGTCGAGCTGGTCGAGCACCCCGATGCCCGGGTCGACCACCACGCACTGCTCCCCCGGCGCGGTGGCAACCACGTAGCAGTTGGTGCCGAAGGCGTCCGCGGGAAAGCCGGCCACGAGCACAGGCGCTGTCCTTTCCGTCGAGCAGCTGTCGTTCTGCACAGCAGCCTATCGGGCGGGCCGAACGAGTTTGCCGCGTCCGTCCCACACGTCCCGCCAGGCACAGTGACAACCTCCGATAAGCGCTGCTCGGGATGGGGTGGACCTCGTACACCACATTCCCAGTCACTAGCCGTACACTCTGGCGGGCGTGTGGCGCGGCACACGTGACGCCCGGACGGGCCGGGGCGACCGGCCGCCGGCGACGACCAGGTAGAGGAAAGGGGAGCACCGGTGGCTTCCAGCAGGGACCGGCAGCGCAAACTGGCGCGGGCCAAGCTCGACCGGCAGTTGGCCCGGCGGGCCGCCTCGACGCGGCGCCGACGGCAGATCCAGGCCGGAGTTGGCGCCGCTCTGATCCTCGTGCTGGTCGTGGCCGGCTCAGCCTGGGCGCTCGGGGCCTTCGACTCCGACCCGAAGCAGAACACGGCCGGGGAGGACACCTGCCTCTGGACGCCGCAGGACGCGACGGCCAACACCAACCTCAAGGACGTCGGCACGCCGGCCACCAAGGATCTGCCCACCGACGGCACCCGGGCGATGACCGTGACCACCAACCAGGGCGCGCCGATCACCGCGGAACTGAACCTGACCAACTCTCCGTGCGCGGCGGCGAGCATCGCCCACCTGGCGAGCCGGTCGTTCTACGACAACACCACGTGCCACGAGATCACCGCCGAGGGCGCGCTGCGCTGCGGCGACCCCAGCGGCACGGGTCTTGGTGGGCCGACCTACTCGTTCTACGACGAAGAGGTGCCGACCGTGCCGTCGGCCAGTCCGGCCCCCGGCCAGCCGCCGACGTACCCGAAGGGCACGGTGACGATGGTCTCCAACCCGCCGGGCAGCAACGGCAGCCAGTTCCTGATCTTCTTCAAGGACTTCACCACCGCCGACCCGAAGTACCCGGTCATCGGCCGGGTGACCGGCGGGCTTGACGTGGTGGAGAAGATCGGCGCCCTCCCGACCGTGGACAATGGGACCGGGGCGAAGGTCAAGCCCAGCACCGATGTGACGATCCAGAGCCTCACGGTCGGTGAGCCGGTCACCGGTGCGGCACCGGCTCCCTCGGCTTCCGGCACCCCGGCCAGCAGCCCGAGCGCCGGCTGACCGGGCGCCACCAACCACCCAAGCGGCACCCAGCAGCAGACAGCCAGGAGGATCCAGGCGTGACGTCCACCAGAGAGCGGCAGCGCGCGGCGGCACGCGCCCGGCTCGAGAAGGAGATGGCCGAGCGCGCGGCCAAGGCCCGCAAGCGCCGGCAGACGACGGCGATCGTCAGCGCGGCTGCCGCGCTGGTGCTCGTGGTCGCCGGCACCGTCTGGCTGGCGGTGAGCCTCGGCGGCGACGACGACGACAAGAGCGACACCGCCGCGCCGGCGGCCGGTGCGGCCGAGTGCGCGTACAACGCGCTGCCCACCGACCAGCGGCCCCCGCAGATCAAGGACGTGGGGGCGCCGAGCAACGAGCAGTCCGCCACGGGCGTGCAGACCATGACGATCGACACCAACCTCGGCCCGATCACGGCCAAGGTCGACCGGTCGTTGGTGCCGTGCACGGCGGGTAGCTTCACCTACCTCGCGGAGAAGAACTTCTTCGACAACACCAAGTGCCACCGCCTCGTGAGCGAGGGCATCAAGGTGTTGCAGTGCGGTGACCCCAGCGCCACCGGCAACGGCTGGCGGGACACCGACGGCCAGGGCGGCCCGAGCTACCGCATGGCCGAGGAGAACCTGCCCACCGACAAGCGCCCGCCGTACCCGGAGGGCGTCATCGCGATGGCCAAGTCGCAGGATCCGGGGAGCACCGGCAGCCAGTTCTTCATCGTCTACGGCGACTCGCCGCTGGACCCGGCGTACACCGTGCTGGGCACCATCACCGGCGGCATGGACCTGGTCAAGGACGTGGCCAAGGCCGGCGACGACGGGGCGTTCGCCCAGCAGGCCGGCGGCGGCCACCCGAAGAAGGAGGTCATCATCAAGGACCTCACGATGAGCAACCCGCAGGGCTGACCCCACGCGCACGACGAAGCGCCCGCCGGCTGAGCCGGCGGGCGCTGTCGTGTGCCCGGGGTACGGGGTACGGGCGCTCAGGCGCCCGAGGTGACCCGGTAGGCGTCGAAGACGCCGTCGACCTTGCGAACCGTGGCCAGCAGGTGGCCCAGGTGCTTCGGGTCGGCCATCTCGAAGCTGAACCGGCTCACCGCCACCCGGTCACGGGTGGTGGTGACGGTCGCGGAGAGGATGTTGACCCGCTCGTCGGAGAGCACCCTGGTGACGTCGGCCAGCAGCTTGTGCCGGTCCAGGGCCTCGACCTGGATGGCGACCAGGAACGTCGACGCGGAGGTGAGCTTCCAACTCACCTCGACGACCCGCTCGCTCTGCGCGCGCAGGTCCTCGGCGTTGGCGCAGTCGTCGCGGTGCACGCTCACCCCGCCGGAGCGGGTGACGAAGCCGAACACCGAGTCCGGTGGGACCGGTGTGCAGCAGCGGGCCAGCTTGATCCAGACGTCGCTGACGCCCCGGACCACCACGCCCGGGTCGCTGCTGCTCTGCCGGCTGCGTGGCGGCCGGGTGGCGACGGCGGTCTCGGCGATGTCCTCCGCCGCGCCCTCCTCGCCGCCGTACGCGGCCATCAGCTTCTGCACCACCGACTGCGCGGAGACCTGGCTGTCGCCGACCGCCGCGTAGAGCGACGCCACATCGGCCAGGTGCAGGTCCCGGGCGATCGACATGAGCGCGTCGGAGGTGAGCATCCGCTGCAACGGCATGCCCTGCTTGCGCATCGCCTTGACGATCGCGTCCTTGCCGGCCTCGATCGCCTCCTCGCGCCGCTCCTTGTTGAAGTACTGGCGGATCTTCGTCCGGGCGCGAGGGCTCTTGACGAAGCCCAACCAGTCCTGCGTCGGGCCGGCCGTCTCGGACTTCGACGTGAAGATCTCGATCACGTCGCCGTTGGACAGCGTCGACTCGAGGGGCACCAGCTTGCCGTTGACCCGCGCGCCGATGCACTTGTGCCCCACCTCGGTGTGCACCGCGTACGCGAAGTCCACTGGTGTCGACCCGGTCGGCAGCGGGATGACGTCACCCTTCGGGGTGAAGACGTACACCTCCTGGCTGGACAGGTCGAAGCGCAGCGCGTCCAGGAACTCGCTCGGGTCGGCCGCCTCACGCTGCCAGTCGAGCAACTGCCGCAGCCAGGTCATCTCGTCGATGTGCGCGGGCGGGCCGACGATCTGGGTGCCCTTGTGCTCCTTGTACTTCCAGTGCGCGGCGATGCCGAACTCCGCGGTGCGGTGCATCGCGTACGTGCGGATCTGCATCTCCACCGGCTTGCCGGTGGGCCCGATGACAGTCGTGTGCAACGACTGGTACATGTTGAACTTGGGCATCGCGATGTAGTCCTTGAACCGGCCCGGCACCGGCTGCCAGTTGGCGTGGATGACCCCCAGCGCCGCGTAGCAGTCGCGAACCGTGTCGACCAGGATCCGCACACCGACCAGGTCGTAGATGTCGTTGAAGTCGCGGCCCCGCACGATCATCTTCTGGTAGATCGAGTAGAGGTGCTTCGGCCGCCCGGTGGTCTCCGCCTTGATCTTGGCGGCCTTCAGGTCGGTCTGCACCTTCTGCGTCACCTGCCGCAGCAGCGCCTCGCGCTGCGGCTGGTGCTCCCCGATCAGCCGGTTGATCTCCTCGTAGCGCTTCGGGAACAGCGTGCCGAAGGACAGGTCCTCCAGCTCCCACTTGATCGTGTTCATACCGAGCCGGTGCGCCAGCGGCGCCAGGATCTCGAGGGTCTCCTTGGCCTTCTGCTCCTGCTTGGGGCGGGGCAGGAAGGTCAGGGTGCGCATGTTGTGCAGCCGGTCGGCCAGCTTGATCACCAGCACCCGCGGGTCCTTGGCCATGGCCACGACCATCTTGCGGATCGTCTCGGCCTTGGCCGCGTCACCCAGCTTGACCTTGTCGAGCTTGGTGACGCCGTCGACCAGCAGGGCGACCTCGCCACCGAAGTCGGCGCGCATCTGGTCGAGGGTGTACTCGGTGTCCTCGATGGTGTCGTGCAGCAGCGCGGCGACCAGCGTGGTGGTGTCCATCCCCAGGTTGCCGAGGATCGTCGCCACGGCGAGGGGGTGGGTGATGTAGGGGTCACCGGACTTGCGGTACTGCCCGGAGTGCCACCGCGCGGCCGTGTCGAAGGCGCGCTGGAGCAGCCGGGCGTCCGCCTTGGGGTGGTTGTCCCGGTGGCTGGCGATGAGCGGCTCCAGCACCTCGCTGACCTGGGAGGTCTGCCAGGGTGCGTTGAACCGGGCCAGCCGGGCACGGACCCGCCGACCGGTGGGCGCGTTGGACAGCCCGAACCCGCCGCTGGGCGACGGGTCGATGCCCGCGTCGGTCGGGAACGGCACCACGACGCCATCGGCGCCAGGGGACGCCTCGACGCTCGGCGGGCCGCTGGTCGGCTTCACCGCGCTCCCGCCGGGAACCCGGCCGGAGCCGTTGCCGTTGCCCGTCACCCGGGCCGGCGCGTCGCCTGTCGGGTCGGTCACCGAGCCGTCAGCGTCGCCTGTCGGGTGCACCGTGCCCTCCGCCGGAGGGACGACATCGTGGGACACCGGCCTCCTCACCGCTCGCCGGAAACACGCCGGCCGAAGATCGGCCGACCTGGTCTCGCCCGCCGGACGGGATACCGCCGGCGTCAGCAAAGGGCAATGCTACCCGCACGGACGGCCCCCTGCCGCTCCGCCGGACGGTCGGCGCCGCGTCCATCCGGCCGGCCCGGGACCAAACGGTCAGCAGAGTGCCGACCGGCTCAAACGGTCAACAGGGCGTGGACGGGACGCGGCGCCAGTCGCTCGCGCCCACCCAGGAAGCCGAGCTCCAGCAGCACAGTGAAGCCGGCGACGGTGCCGCCGGCCCGCTCGACCAGGTCCAGCGTCGCCTCGGCCGTGCCACCGGTGGCCAGCACATCGTCGACCACCAGCACCCGGTGCCCGGCGGTGAAGGCGTCCTCGTGCACTTCGAGGGTTGCCTCGCCGTACTCCAACTCGTAGGAGACCGAGTGCGCGGGGCGCGGCAGCTTGCCGGCCTTGCGCACCGGCACCACTCCCACCCCGGTCGCGTACGCGATGGCCGCCGCGACGACGAACCCGCGCGCCTCGATGCCGACCACCACGTCGAAGGTGTCCCGCCCGTGGTGGGCAACGATCCCGTCGATCACCTCACGGAAGACCCTGCCGTCGGCGAACAGTGGCATCAGGTCCTTGAACATCACGCCGGGCTTGGGAAAGTCGGGCACGTCCAGCACCCGACTGGCGACCAGTCGGGCCACCTCCGGGCCACTGTCCCCGTGCGCTGCGGCGCTGTGGGTCTCCGTCACGGCTGTTTCGCTCTCCTTCGACGACGAACGGCGTCCGGCAACAGCATGCCGGACGCCGTTCGGGTGTTTCCTGTCGGGTCAGCGCCGCTTGGCGCCACCCGGCCGGTTGCCGCCACCACCCGGGCGACCGCCCCGGGCACCGGTGGACCGCTTGCCCGCCGGCCGAGCGCCCACCTTGGGGGCGGCACCGGCCAGCGCGGCGGAGTCCTGGTCGACCGGCTCGTCGGCCGTGTCCGCCTGGGCCACCGGGCTCGCGGCAGCACCCTTACCGGTGACCTCGCCGCGGCTGATCGCGCCCCGCCGGGTCAGGACGCGCTTGTTGTGCGCCTGGATCCGCGGGTCGTAGTTCTTCAACAGCGCCAGCAGCGGGGTGGCCACCAGGATGGAGGTCAGGAACGCCACCGCCATACCGACGAACAGCACCAGACCCAGGTCCTTCAGCGTGCCGGCAC
>NZ_JBEYSL010000347.1:0-7575 GCF_040642735.1 Micromonospora sp. NPDC047753
GGTCGACGCTGCACGACGAGTGCGTGGCGTACGTCCGCGCCACCGCCGCCTGACGCAGCTCGCAGGCGGTGCGGCGGTGCGCCGTACCATCGATGGGTGCGCCGTTCCCAGTCGTCACGGCCCGCCAGCACCATGCGGCCCCGCCTGCTCATCGCCCTGACCGCCGTCGTCGTCCTCACCGCCACCACCGCCGCCTCCTGCGGCGACGAAGGCCCCGATCTCGCGCTGGCGTCGGCCACCCGGAACCCGGTCACCGAGGTGATCGACGCACCCGCCACGGTCACCGCCCGCGCCGCCGCCACCCTCACCGCTCCCGCCGACGGCACCCTGTCCAGCCTGCGCGTCCAACCCGGACAGCGGGTCAAGCGCGGTCAGGTGCTGGCGGTGGTCGACTCGCCGAGCGCGCAACAGCGCCTCCGTCAGGCCAAGGAGGCGCTGGCCGCCGCGAAGCGCGCCGGCCGAGGCGTCGGCGCGGGCAGCCTGACCAGCAGCCGGCGTGGCACCGACAAGGCCGCCGACGAGGCGTTCGACGCTGCCCGCGAGGCGGCCGAGAAGATCGCCGACCCGCAACTGCGCGACGCGCTGCTCACCCAGGTGACGTCCGCGCAACGCCAGTACGCTGCCGCCGCGCGCAGCGCCGACCAGGCGGTCCGCTCCGTGCAGCGGGGGATCAACGGGTTGAGTTCCGCCGTCGGCGCGCTCTCCGCGGCGCAACGGCTCCAGGCCCAGCAGGCGTACGACCTGGCGAAGGCGACGGTCGACGCGCTGACCCTGCGCGCCCCGATCGCCGGGGTGGTGCAGCCCGGCGGCACCCGGGCCGGCGGTGGCGCGAATGCTGGTCTGGCCGGGCTTTTGGAGCAGGCCGGTGGCGCGCAGGCGGCCGGTCTCGACCCGTCCGTGCTGGCCCCCAGCCAGGGTGGGCCGCCTCCCGGCGTGGACGACGCCGTCGCGGTCGGTGGTCAGGTCACCGCAGGCACCCCGGTGCTGACCGTTGTCGACACCGGGCAGTTGGGTCTGCTCGCCGAGGTGGACGAGACCGACGTGCTGCTGGTCAAGGCCGGCGTGCCGGCCACCGTCGAGTTGGACGCCGTCACCGGTGCCAGCTACGACGCGGTGGTCCGCTCGGTCGACGTGCTGCCCACCAACTCGGCGCAGGGCGGCGTCACCTACCGGGTCCGCCTGGCGCTGGGCGCCGGAAAGCTGGCCGAGGACGAGCCCGCTCCGACGCCCCGCCCCGGCATGAACGCGATCGTGCACCTGCGGGTACGCGAGGCTGTCGACGCGGTGACAGTCCCCGCGTCGGCGGTGTTCTCGGCCGACGGCCGGGACGCGGTCTGGGTGGTCCGTGACGGCAAGGCGGGCCGGGCGTCGGTGACCGTTGGCGTCCAGGGGTCCGACCTGGTGCAGATCCTCAACGGCGTGCAGCCCGGCGACCGGATCGTGGTGCGTGGCGCCGATCAGGTCCGCGACGGCCAGGAAGTCCGGTGAGCGAACCCGCCGTCGCGGATCCGCGCGGCGATCCGCCGGAAGGGGAGCGCGTTCCGGCCATCGAGGCGGTGGACGTGTCCCGGACGTACCAGCTCGACGGGGTGTCGGTGGAGGCGCTGCGCGGGGTGTCGCTCACCCTGCAGCCGGGGGACTACGTGGCGCTGGTCGGCCCGTCCGGCTCGGGCAAGTCCACCCTCATGCACCTCCTCGGCGGGCTGGACCGGCCCACCGGTGGCCGCCTGGTGATCGGCGGACGCGACGTCAACGCCCTCGCGCCACCGGAGATGGCGACCCTGCGCAACGAGACCATCGGCTTCGTCTTCCAGGCGTTCCACCTGTTGCCGCGTACCTCGGCGGTGGAGAACGTGGCGTTGCCTCTGGTCTACCGGGGAGTCCCGGCCCGGCGGCGGCGGGAGCGGGCGGCGGCGATGCTGGGCCGGGTCGGCCTCGGGCACCGGCTGGACCACCGGCCCAACCAGATGTCCGGCGGCGAGCAGCAGCGGGTGGCGATCGCCCGCGCGCTGGTCACCGAGCCGACGGTGCTGCTGGCCGACGAACCCACGGGCAACCTGGACAGTGCCACCGGCGCCGCCGTGCTGGGGCTGTTGGAACAACTGAACGCGGAGTCGGGGGTGGCACTGGTGATGGTCACCCACGATCAGGAGGTGGCGGCCCGCGCTCATCGTCGGATCACCATGCGCGACGGGGTGGTCGTGGCGGACAGCGGCGACCCGCGCTCCGCTCATGATCGACCGCCGTCCGTTGATCACGGTCGACCTGCGACACTGGTCCCCGCTCCCAGCGCGGAGCCCCGGTCCGCGTCCGGAAGCGGTCCGGAGCACCCGTCCGGTGGCTCCGGTGGCGCCGCCGGAGCCACCGGGCGCCTTCCGCGCGAGGTCGAGCGGCCCGAGGCCGACCCGGGCGAGGCGCGTGAGAGCGCTGCGGGCTCGCGCGGGGTCGAGCGGCCCGAGGCCGACCCGGGCGAGGCGCGTGAGAGCGCTGCGGGCTCGCGTGGGGTCGAGCGGCCCGGAGGTACGGCGTGAGAGTCGCCGAGGCGTGGCGGGTGGCGCTGGACGCCCTGCGGGCCAACCGGCTGCGGAGCGCGCTGACGATGCTCGGGGTGATCATCGGGGTGGCCTCGGTGGTGCTGCTGGTGGCGATCGGCACCGGCACCAAGCAGAAGGTCGAGCAACAGGTCGAGGGCCTCGGCTCCAACCTGCTGCTGGTCGTCCCCGGCCGCATCGAGGTGGGCAACGCGCCAGTCGTCTCGCCGCTGACCCTCAAGGACGTGGACGCCGTCACCCGGGTGGTCGGCGACCCCGATCGGGTGGCGGTCACCGTCGCCTCGGGGGCGACCGCGCGGGCCGGCGCCCGTTCCGACTTCACCACGGTGCAGGGCGTCCTGGAGACGACCCCGGCGGTGTTCACCCGCTCGCTGGCGCGGGGACGTTACCTCACCGGCACCGACGTGGACACCAGCCGCCGGGTGGTGGTGCTCGGTGACTCGGTCGCCCGTGCGCTCTTCCCCGACCGGGACCCGCTCGGCCAGCAGGTGGCGCTGGCCGGGGTGCGGTTCCGGGTGATCGGTGTCTTCGCGCCCCTCGGGCAGAGCCTCGGCGTCGACCGGGACGACGAGGTGCACGTGCCGGTGACCGCCGCGCAACGACTCTGGGGCACCCAGCGGGTCGACGGCATCGCGGTGAAGGCGCCGGACCGGGAGCGGATCGACGAGCTGGGCGAGCGGATCGTCGCCGAGTTGAACCGCCGCCACCCGGACACCGAGTTCAGTGCCGTCACCCAGCAGCAGATCCTCGGCGTGCTCGGCGACATCCTCGGTGTCCTCACCGGCGTGCTGGCGGCCATCGCCGGCATCTCGCTGCTCGTCGGCGGCGTCGGCGTCTCCAACATCATGCTGGTCAGCGTCCGGGAGCGGACCCGGGAGATCGGGCTGCGCAAGGCCGTCGGGGCGCGTCCCCGCGACATCGGCGTGCAGTTCCTGCTGGAGGCGGTGCTGCTCACCACGATCGGCGGGTTGACCGGGATGGCGCTGGGCGTGGGCACCGCCGTGCTTGTCGACGCGCTGTCGCCGATCCCGGCGGCGATCACCTGGTGGTCGTTGGCGCTCGCCTTCGGGGTTTCGGCGGTGGTGGGCATCGTCTTCGGGGTGGTTCCCGCGCAGCGCGCCGGCCGTCTCGACCCGGTGGTCGCGCTGCGCACCGAATGAGCGGCAAAGGAACAACCGGACGACGGACGCGGACGGGCGGATACCGGGAGCACGGATCGGGTGAACCGGCCACCTGAGCATGATCAGTTGCAGGAAGGGATCGCGCCGGTCACAACCGCCCCGCTACCGTACTGGTAACACGCGCGTCGTCGGCCCGGCCCGGAGCATCCGTCGGGTTGGCACGCGCCGGGCATGGGATGGGTCGGTGAGCCATGGCCGGGTCACAGTCCGACGGACGGCTGTCGGAGGTCAAGTTCCTGACCGTTGCGGAGGTGGCGACGGTCATGCGGGTGTCAAAGATGACCGTCTATCGGCTGGTGCACAGCGGTGAGCTCACCGCCGTCCGGGTCGGTCGGTCATTCCGGGTGCCCGAGCATGCGGTGCACGAATATCTCCGGGGTGCCTTTCAGGAGACCGCCTGAGCCACCGCCTCACCCTCCGATCGTCGGTTGACCGGCGTCGGTGGGCGTGAGGAGTGAGCTCGCGCGCCCCGCGGTCGTGCGCCAGAGGCGGCCGCGGCGGGGGCGCGTTGGTCCGGCTGACGCCCTGCGGCTACCCTGGAACCCGACCGAGACCCCACCGGTGCGCCCCGCCGCCCAGACTGGTCCGGTCCGTTGTCCGCAAGCGGTCGCCGTCGCCACCTGCGTGGTGTCATCCGGTCCGCCCCGCACGTTGTATCGAAAGGCTGTCGTATGGGCTCGGTGGTCAAGAAGCGCCGTAAGCGCATGGCTAAGAAGAAGCACCGCAAGCTGCTGCGCAAGACCCGCGTCCAGCGTCGCCGTCTCGGCAAGTGACCGCCGCCGGGCTCAGGCCCGGCGTTCGGCGTCACTTGCCAAACTGTCGACCTCCGGAGGCTCAGGTGATCAGGCCGTGGTCGTCCCGGCTCGGTCCATCCTGCCGGCGTAGGTGCGTCAGATGACCCCCGGTGGCACCTCAGGTGCTCCGGGGGTCGTCGTCGTCACCGGAGTGGGTCGTTACCTGGGAGCCCACGTGGCGGCCCGTCTGGCCGCCGACCCGCGCATCGAACGGGTCATCGGGGTCGACGCACCGGACTCCGGCATCGAGTTCACCGACCTGCTGGACCGGGTCGAACGGATCCGCGTCGACAACGGTTCCCTCGGTGGCCTCCTCGCCGACCTGGACGTCGACGCGGTGGTGCACCTCGCGCTCGTCACCTCACCCGACCCGCAGCACGGCGGCCGGTCCGGGATGAAGGACCAGAACGTCATCGGCAGCATGCAGATGCTCGCCGCCTGCCAGCGGGCACCCCGACTGCGCAAGCTCGTGGTCCGCTCATCGACCGCCGCCTACGGGGTGTCGTTCCGGGACCCGGCGGTCTTCACCGAGGAGACCGAACCCCGCGAGGTGCCGCGCGGCGGTTTCGGCCGCGACATCCTCGACCTTGAGGGGTACGTGCGCGGCTTCCGCCGCCGTCGGTCCGACGTCACCGCCACGGTGCTGCGCTTCGCCCCGTTCATCGGCTCGACCGCAGACACCACGCTGACCCGCTATTTCTCGCAGCCGTTCGTGCCGACCGTCTTCGGCCGTGACCCCCGCCTGCAGTTCCTGCACTTCGACGACGCGTTGGAGGTGCTGCACCGGTCGATCGTGGAGGACCATCCCGGCACCTACAACGTCGCCGGCCCCGGCGTGCTGTCGCTGTCCCAGGCCATCCGGCGCGCCGGCCGGGTCGCCGTGCCGGTGCTGGAGCCGGGTCTCTCCGGGGCTGCCGCGCTGGCCCGCACCATGGGCTTCGGCCGCTACGGCCTGGACCAGGTCGACCTCTTCGTGCACGGCCGGGTGGTCGACACCAGCCGGCTCGAGCAGGAGTACGGCTTCACGCCCCGGTCGACAGCCGAGGCGTTCGAGGACTTCATCCGGGCCCACCACGGTGGCGTGGTGGTCACCCGGGATCAGTTGGCCGCCGCCGAGCAACTCGTCCTGGACGGCATCCGGCAGGTGCGCTCAGCGGTCCGGGAGCGGTCATCGTGAGCGCGAGGAGCGAGCCGGTTCTGCGAGCCCCGCAGTCGCGAACCGAGGCGGCATCATGAGCGGCTTCGAGGAGGGGCGCGACCCGCAGTCGGTCGGGCGTTTCGACGTACCCGAGCGGGTGCCCGCTCCGGACGCGGAGCCGGCGCGGCGCAACGGACATCGACCGGCTGGGCAGGCCGCGCCAACCCCGGCCGCACCGCCGGCCTCGACCGCACCCCCGACCCCGAGTACGCCGCCGACCCCGGCTCCGGCCGCACCCCCGGCCCCGGCCGACGGGGTCGACGGTGGGTTGTCCGGCGGCACCGAGTCGGCGGTGTCGGACCGGCCCGGGGACCACTGGGACCGCAAGGTCGCGAACGGGTTGGCGTTCCTGCGCCGGCGGCTCTCCGGTGACTACGAGGTCGACGAGTTCGGGTTCGACTCGGAGTTGACCGACGCGGTCTTCCACCCGCTGCTGCGGCTGCTCTACCGCGACTGGTTCCGCACCGAGGTCAGCGGGGTGGAGCACGTCCCGGTGGATGGGCCCGCGCTGGTGGTCGGCAACCACTCCGGGACTGTGGCACTGGACGCCCTGATCCTGTCGGCGGCGCTGCACGACAAGCATCCCGCCCATCGCTACCTGCGGCTGCTCGGCGCCGACCTGGTCTTCCGGATGCCGGTGGTCTCCGAGTTGGCCCGCAAGACCGGCGGCACCGTGGCCTGCAACCCGGACGCCGAGCGGCTGCTCAGCGGCGGCGATCTGGTCGGTGTGTTCCCCGAGGGCTTCAAGGGCATTGGCAAGCTCTACGCCGACCGGTACAAGCTGCAACGCTTCGGGCGGGGCGGGTTCGTCTCGGCGGCGCTGCGTACCGGCACCCCGATCGTGCCCGTCGCCATCGTCGGCGGCGAGGAGATCTACCCGATGCTCGCCGACATCAAGCCCCTGGCGCGGCTGCTGAAGCTGCCCTATTTCCCGGTCACGCCGACGTTCCCGCTGCTCGGTCCGCTGGGCATGGTGCCGCTACCCAGCAAGTGGCTGATCGAGTTCTGCCCGCCGATCCCCACCGCCCACCTGACCGACTCGGCGGACGACCCGCTGGTGGTCTTCAACCTCGCCGACCAGGTGCGGGAGACCATCCAGCAGACCCTGCACACGCTGCTGGAGCGACGCCCCGACCCGTTCGGCCCCTGAACCAGCCAGCGCGACGTGTCGCGTGAGGTCACCCGGCTCGGCGGCGGCGCTGGAGGGCCAGGCCGGCGGTGACCGCGCCCGCGACCAGCCCGGCGGCCGCCGTCGACGGTACGGCGATCTTGACAGCCCGGCGACCGCTGCGGAAGTCCCGCACCTCCCAGCCGTGCTGGCGGGCCTGCCGCAGCAGGGTGCCGTCCGGGTTGACGGCCACCGCCCGGCCCACCGCGCGGAGCAGCGGCAGGTCGTTCGCCGAATCGCTGTAGGCCGCGCAGCGGGACAGGTCGAGCCCTTCCAAGGCGGCGAGCTGAGTGACCGCCTCAGCCTTGGCCGGCCCGTGCATCAGGTCACCCACCAACCGTCCGGTGTACGCCCCGTCCAGCACCTCGGCCACAGTGCCGATGGCACCGGTCAGGCCGAGCCGGGCGGCGATCACCCGGCCGATCTCGACGGGGGCGGCGCTGACCAGCCAGACCCGCTGACCGCCGTCCAGGTGACGCTGCGCGAGCTGGTGGGTGCCGGCCCAGATCCGGGGGGCCATCATCTCGTCGAAGATCTCCTCGGCGAGGTGTTCGACCTCGTTGACCCGCCAGCCCTGCACGAAGGCCAGCGCCGCTTCCTTGGCCAGTGACATGTCACCGGCGTGCTCCCGGGCCAGCAGCCGGAAGCGGAGCTGCTGCCAGGCGAATCGGGCCAGGTCGGC
>NZ_JBEYSL010000348.1:0-7567 GCF_040642735.1 Micromonospora sp. NPDC047753
GTACCACCTCACCCACCTCCCCGCCGGTGAGAAGGGCTACGCCGAGCGGTGGCGGACCGCACCAACATGGCGTGGGAACGACTCGGCGGCAACGAGCGGGAGACCCCGTCGCAGGCGTACGGTCGGCTGCGGCAGGAGATGATCGACGCCGAGCGGGACGTGTTCCGGGCGGCCCGGGACTCCGGTCGGATTCCTGAGGAAGTGTTGGTGCAGGCCTACCGTGACCTGGACCTGGAAGAGTCGTTGCTGCGAGAGGTTGAGAAGTGAGCTGTCAGCACCTGACCGAGGCCGGTGCCGCCGAGCCGCGTACCCCCGACGAGTGCGCGGACTGCGTCGCCATTGGCGACACCTACTGGGTGCACCTGCGCACCTGCCTGAGCTGCGGGCAGGTCGGCTGCTGTGACTCGTCGCCGAACCAGCACGCGAGCAAGCACTTCGCGTCCACCGGCCACCCGGTGATCCGCTCGGCGCAGCCGGGCGAGGCCTGGCGCTGGTGCTTCGTCGACGAGGAGATCGGCTGATCGTTCGCCGTCGGCCGGGTCGGGCACGGTGGGCGGGGCGGTCGTCGTCAGGCCGGGTTCAGCGGCTGATGACGTCGACGAGACGTTCGGTGGCGAGGCAGGAGACGAGGCAGCGTTCCTTCGCGTCACCGCTCAGCCGGGCGGTCCAGTCGGTGAGGCCGCCGTCGCCGATCTCCAGGCTGCCGTTCAGGACGGTGATCCGCAGGGCGCAGCCCGTGTAGTAGCCGCGACCGCGAGACCGCTCCGGTTCGTCCACGAGCGGCACCACACCTGCGTCGACTGCCGGTCGGACCGTGTCGGCCAGCCGCTCCCGGACGATTTCGTTGTCGAACGTGGTGACGTGCAGGTGAGGCGCGGCGGCCGGTGCCAGTTCGGCGAGGACGGTCTGCCAGTAGGTGAGGTGCCGGACCAGCAGCCGGGCCTGCGTGTCGCCCGAGCCGGTGTCCCGGGCGCTGGACACCAGGGCGAAGAGCCGGAAGTGCGCCGACGCTGCGCTGCCGAAATCCTGCGCCCGCAACACCCGGTGGGCGGCGGCCAGGTGCACCTCGCTCTGTCGACGGCGACGTACGGCCGCCTCGATGGCGAGGGCGTTCGTGGGATCGCTCAGCACCTCGCTGGCGCGCATCGTGGTGACGATCCTGTTCTGGCTGACCGGTGCGACAGCCGTGCAGGCGCCGACCGGTACGACCGGCGACAGTTCCACCCCGGCGACGTCGGCGGGCAGCAGTTGCCACATCCGGGCCTCCACCCGCGCGAGCGCGCGCGGGTCGGCGCGGGCCGGGCGGACGAAGCGGTCCTCGCGCCACCGTCGTACCACTTCGGACGGGCGCGCTGTCGCCGCGCGGTCGCGGGCCACGCTCAACAGCAGACTGCGCAGGTCCGCGCCGGAAAGTCCGGACAGTGCGCTGCGGGACCCGGCCGGCATGGCCGCCCACACCCGACGCTCCGCGCCGGTCAGATCACCACCGGCCAGATCACCACCAGTCGATCCACCGCCCGCCAGATCATCGTCAACCAGACCGCTGCCATCCATGGCGTCACCATGGCCCACTCGGCGCGTCCGATCCACCGGTTTTGCCGCGTGCCGGCGATTCCCAAGTGATCATCCAAGCCCGCCGGCTGCGCGTACCCCCGCCTATGCTTCACCGACGATCTGAGCGTCGACGGGGGACGGACATGATTGACACTGTCATCTTCGATGTGGGTGGGACAATTCTCGACGAGTCCCACGAGTTCGCTGCCTGGGCCGACTGGCTCGACGTGCCCCGGCACACCTTCTCGGCGGTCTTCGGTGCGGTGATCGCCCGGGGTCTGGACTATCAGGAGACGTTCCGGGTCTTCCGGCCCGACTTCGATCTCGCCATCGAGCTGGAGCGTCGGGCGGCGGCCGGCCAGCCGGAGTCGTTCGCCGAGGAGGATCTCTACCCGGACGCGCGGGGATGCCTGAAGTCCTTGAAGGACCAGGGCCTGTTCGTGGGCCTGGCCGGTAACCAGCCGGCTCACGCGGAGGCGACACTGCGCGATCTCGAGCTTCCGGTGGACGTGATCGGCACGTCGCACGGGTGGGGTGTGGCGAAGCCGTCACCGGTGTTCTTCGAGCGGGTCGTCGCCGCGGGCGGTGGTGTCGCGTCGTCGATCCTGTACGTCGGCGACCGGCCCGACAACGACGTGCGCCCGGCCCTGGAGGCGGGCATGAAGACGTGCCTGATCCGACGCGGTCCGTGGGGGCACATCCTCGACGCCTCCACGGTGGCCGAGCGGTGCCTGTTCCGGATCGACTCGCTCGACGAACTCCCGAGCCTGGTGGCCGAGCACAACGCGGCCGGCGGTTGACCCGCCGGCCGCGCGAGACGTGCGGTCCTGGTGGCCGCCCTTCCCCGGGCGGCCACCAGGACGTCGGTCAGGTCAGCGAGCAGGCCGCCCCGTTGACGGTCACCAGGCCGGGGCCCGGGTTGGCGCCCCCGGTGGTCGTCGCGTTGAAGCCGAACATCACTGAGCCACCCGGTGCGATCTTGGCGTTGTGCGACTCGTTGCGCGCGGTCACCGTCGCGCCGGACTGAGTGACCTTCGCCAGCCACGCCTCGCGTACCCGCTGGTCACCGGTGAACGCGAACCGCACGCTCCAGCCGTTGACGGCGGTGGTGCCCGTGTTCTGGATGGTCAGCTGCCCGGTGAACCCGGTGCCGCCCTGCCAGGCGCCGTAGTTGGTGTAGCGCGCCGTGCAGGTGGTGGCCGGCACCGCGCCGGCGTCACCCTGGTCGGCCAGGAACGAGGCGATCCAGGTCAGCGCCGAGTTCCAGTTGATCGCCACCTCGTTCGTCGAGTACGAGTTGATGTCGTCGACGTAGCAGAACATCGGCTCGCAGCCGGCCAGCAACTGTGCCACGAACGGGTCCTGCAGGGCCGCGTTCGGGCCACCGGCGAGCGAGCCGGCGGGCGGTCGGGGAAGGCTCGGGTCGAGCTGGTGGCCGAAGATCCGGCTGTGCTGGTTCTCCGCGGCGTGCTCTCCCCACCCGGTGACATAGGAGATGTTCAGGGCGTTGCGACAGAGGGTCCCGGGGGCGGCGCCCGTCGTACTGCTGAGATTGAGCGTCAGTGCCTGTCGACGTCGCTCGCGGTGTCTTCGCGGTAGCTGGCTCCGCCGTCCGACTCGCTGGTGAGCGGCTTGGCGCCACCCTCCGGCGGGCCGGCCAGGCTCTGGCCACCGGCCGCCAACTCCGGGAACTTCGCGTCGAACGCCGGCCGCTCGGAGCGGATCCGCGGCATCCGGTCGAAGTTGCGCAACGGCGGCGGGCTGCTGGTCGCCCACTCCAACGAGTTGCCGTGACCCCAGGGGTCGTTCACCTCGACCACCGGGCCGGTCTTGTACGACTTCCAGCAGTTGTAGATGAACGGCAGCGTGGAGATACCGGTGATGAACGCGCCGATCGTGGAGATCGTGTTCAGCGTGGTAAAGCCGTCGCTGGGCAGGTAGTCGGCGTACCGACGGGGCATGCCCTCATTGCCGAGCCAGTGCTGCACCAGGAACGTGGTGTGGAAGCCGATCATGGTGAGCCAGAAGTGCACCTTGCCCAGGCGCTCGTCGAGCATCCGGCCGAACATCTTCGGGAACCAGAAGTAGATGCCCGCGAAGACCGCGAACACGATGGTGCCGAAGAGCACGTAGTGGAAGTGCGCCACCACGAAGTACGAGTCCGACACGTGGAAGTCGATCGGCGGACTGGCCAGCAGCACACCGGTGAGACCACCGAAGAGGAAGGTGACCAGGAAGCCGACCGCCCAGAGCATGGGCGTCTCGAAGCTGATCTGGCCCCGCCACATGGTGCCGATCCAGTTGAAGAACTTCATACCGGTCGGCACGGCGATCAGGTAGCTCAGGAAGCTGAAGAACGGCAGCAGTACCTGGCCGGTGGCGAACATGTGGTGCGCCCACACGCTCATGGAGAGCGCGGCGATCGCGACGGTCGCGGCGACCAGACCCTTGTAGCCGAAGATCGGCTTACGGGAGAAGACCGGGATGACCTCGCTGATGATGCCGAAGAACGGCAACGCCACGATATAGACCTCGGGGTGCCCGAAGAACCAGAACAGGTGCTGCCAGAGCATCGGCCCACCGGTTGCCGGGTCGTACACGTGCGCGCCGAGGATGCGGTCCGCGGCGAGCGCGAAGAGCGCGGCGGCCAGCAGCGGGAAGACCAGGATCACCAGAAGGCTGGTGACCAGGATGTTCCACGTGAAGATCGGCATCCGGAACATGGTCATGCCGGGCGCACGCAGGGTCAGCACCGTAGTGATCATGTTCACGGCGCCGAGGATGGTGCCCAGGCCGGAGATGGCCAGACCCATGATCCACATGTTGGCGCCGACGCCCGGCGAGTGCTCGACGCTGCTCAGCGGCGCGTACGCGAACCAGCCGAAGTCAGCGGCGCCACCCGGGGTGATGAACCCGGCGGTCGCCATCGTTCCGCCGAACAGGTACAGCCAGTAGGCGAAGCTGTTCAGCCGGGGGAAGGAGACGTCAGGCGCGCCGATCTGGATCGGCACGATGTAGTTCGCGAAGGCGAACACGATCGGCGTCGCGAAGAACAGCAACATGATCGTGCCGTGCATCGTGAAGAGCTGGTTGTACTGCTCCGGCGACAGGAACTGCAGCCCGGGTCGGGCCAGCTCAGCACGCATGACCAGAGCCATCAGGCCACCGATCATGAAGAACACGAACGCGGTGATCATGTACATGATCCCGATCTGCTTCGCGTCCGTGGTTCGCAGCAGCCGCGCGATGGCCGACCCCTTGACCGGCTCCCGGACCGGCCAGGGCCGGGTCACGACCGGCTTGGGTGCGACGGTGGTCACGAGTGGCCTCCGGTTCTCGGTTGTCCCGCTCGGCACACGCTGTTTATCGGCGGGCCGTCATCCGCAAGGAGGATAGTCCCCGGCAGGTCGCAGCGCCGCGTGGGGTGGCGTGACACGATCTACTACGGGCCTACAGCGGGCCGAGCAGGAGCCGGTAGTGCTCCCCGAAGATCCGGTCGCCGCGGCCGCGTAGCAGCGGGTCGCGCAGCGCCGGCGGGACGTCCCTGGTGCGGTTGCGGTCCCGGGTCCGGTCCCGCACCCATCGGGTACGCGGACGGCGACGACTCTCGTACGCCACCAGGGCCGCCTCCACGCTGTTGGCGGCGCGCAGCGACTCGGCCAGCACCACGGCGTCCTCCAGGGCCATTGCCGCACCCTGCGACAGCGTCGGCGCGGTGGCGTGCGCGGCGTCGCCGACCAGCAGGACTCGCCCCCGGTACCAGCGACCCAACTCCACCTCGTCGGTGATCCCGACGTGCACCTCGTCGAGGGCCGCCAGCACCTCGGGCACCGGGCCGCGGTACTCGGCGAAGAGGTCCCGCAGCCGGGCGAGGGGGTCGGCGGGTTCCTTGGTGCCGGCCTCGTCGGCGTAGATGTGCAGCCGTCCGGCACCGATCGGCACCATCAGGAACCCGGAGCGCTGGCCGAGCAGCGCGGTCCACTCGGTGACCGGTGGGCCGTCGCGCAGGAGGGCCCGGTAGACGACCTGCCCGACGGGGCGCGGCGGCCCACCGAGCGCGGCCAGCGCGCGGACCGAGGAGCGTGGCCCGTCGGCACCGATGACCAGGTCGTACTCCGTGGTGGTGCCGTCGGTGAAGGTGACGCCCACCGCGCCCGGGAGCAGCTCCAGGGTGCGGACCTCGGCGCCGTGCCGCACGGCGCCGCCGGCACCACTGAGCAGCACCCGGTGCAGGTCGGCCCGGGGCAGCGCCCGGCACTCGCCGACGCCGGCCCAGAGGGCGTCGAGGTCGACCTCGCAGAGTTGCGCGCCGGCGGCGTCGTAGAACCGCTGCCGGTGGATCACCTGCCCGACCGGCCGGACCGGGTCGTGCAGGTCGAGCCGGTGCAGCGCGCGGGCGGCGTTGCCGGGCAGGTAGAGACCGGTCTCGGTGGACTCCCCCGGTGGCAGCTTGTCGGTGACGTCGGGCCGGAAGCCCGCCAGGCGCAGCGCCCGGGCTACGGCCAGGCCGGCGATGCCCGCGCCGACGACGAGGATGCGCAGGGGGGAGCCACCCATGGTGGTGTACGCCTCCGGAGGGGGAGCGGCACGCGTTGGAGGCAACACGCTACTCGGAGCGATCGGCGCACACCAGGCCCAATCGGTCCGCTCCCCGCCGCTCGTCGGGGACCCGAGCCGCTTGGCTGGCCGTCCGTCGGCAGCCGTCCGGCGGGGCATGGCAATCCTCACAATTCACCAGTTCGACGCGGACGGTTGCGCACCAGTTTCAGACATGTAAATGTGTCGTTGAGCGTGGGAGCGCTCCCGCACCACCCCACCACATCCGGCGCCCGGCACGCGCCGAGTCGAGGAGTGTCATGAAACGTCAACTTCGGGCCCTGGCCGCCGCCGGGTTGCTGGTCGCCAGTTCACTGGTGGCCGTGGCCCTCGGCGGGAGCGCCTCCGCCGACACCCAGATCTGCGAACAGTACGGCTCGACGGTCATCCAGGGCCGCTACGTGGTGCAGAACAACCGCTGGGGCACCACCGCCCAGCAGTGCATCAACGCCACCAGCAACGGCTTCGAGATCACCACGCTGAACGGGAGCAGCCCCACCAACGGGGCGCCCACGGCGTACCCCTCGGTGTTCTTCGGTTGTCACTACACCAACTGCTCACCGGGAACGAACCTGCCGATCCAGGTGAGCCAGATCAGCAGCGCCACCAGCAGCATCTCCTACCGCTACGTCAGCGGCGCCACCTACAACGCGTCGTACGACATCTGGCTGGACCCGTCGCCCAAGCGGGACGGGGTGAACCAGATGGAGATCATGATCTGGCTCAACCGGCAGGGCCCGATCCAGCCCATCGGCTCGGTCGTCGGCACCACGAACCTGGCCGGCCGCACCTGGGAGGTCTGGCGGGGCAGCAACGGCTCCAACAACGTCATCTCCTACGTCGCGTCCTCGGCGATCTCCAGCCTGAACTTCAGCGTGCTGGACTTCATCAGCGACACCCGTAACCGGGGCGCGATCACCAACTCCTGGTACCTGACCAGCATCCAGGCCGGCTTCGAGCCGTGGCAGGGCGGTGTCGGCCTGGCGGTGACCTCGTTCTCGGCCAACGTCAACGGTGGCGGCCAGCCGCCCACCAACCCGACGACCCCGCCGCCGAGCGGTGGCGCGAGCTGCGCGGTGAAGTACACGGCGAACTCGTGGAACAACGGCTTCACGGCCGACGTGCAGATCACCAACACCGGGTCCAGCGCGATCAACGGTTGGACGCTGAACTACAGCCTGCCCGGCGGGCAGACGGTCACCAACGCCTGGAACGCCACGGTGAGCCAGAGCGGGTCGACGGTGACCGCCCGCAACGTCGGCCACAACGGGTCGGTCGCACCGGGGGGCACGGCCAGCTTCGGCTACCAGGGCACCCTGAGCGGGGCCTACTCGTCCCCGACCAGTTTCTCGCTCAACGGGGCGACCTGCTCCCGCTCGTGAACTGATGGTGGGGGCGCGACCATGCGGTCGCGCCC
>NZ_JBEYSL010000349.1:0-7511 GCF_040642735.1 Micromonospora sp. NPDC047753
CGTTGCCGGCCACGGTGAGGCGGTAGTTCATCACGTCCGCGCAGTTGGTCGCGGTGGTGGGTCGCTGCGCCTCGCTGGCGAGCCGGGGGTCGGCGGTCAGGCCCGCGAGGGTGGCCTGATCGGCAGGTGAGAGCCGGCCGTTGCGCCGACTGCCGGCCCGGTCCGTCACGGTCCACCTACCGTCCGGCTCGACGGCGATGGAGTCACCGCGCCCGGCGAAGCCACCGGAGATTCGCAACGTCACTCGGGGGGCCGCAGCGCTGGCCCCGGCGCTTGCCGTGGGGGCGGCGGTCGGGGGCGGAGCGCCGGTGGTCGGAGCGGACAGGTTCGTGCCGGGGCTGTTCGGCGGCTGGTCAGGGGTGCTACCGGCCCGGTCAGCGCTGGTGCAGCCAGCCAGGAGCGCGAGCAGTAGGGCGAACGTGACGCCGGCTGTCGAGGCGGGTCTCATGTCCGTCGGACGTGCTGGGGCAGGTACTGGTTCCCTCGTCAAGCCACTCATCCGAACGGTCAATGTAGATGTCTGACATCGGTTCGGGCCTTCTCTTTTCTTCAACACATAGCTATATGTACATGCGTGACTACCTTCGTCACATCCTTCTCCTCCCAGGAGCGCACGTGAAAAGAGCTCTTGCCGCCGTCAGCGCAGTGCTGCTCACCAGCGGCCTGCTGACCTGCGTCATCACCCCGGCGCACGCGGCCCCGCCCACCTCTCCCGCGCCGGACGCCTCCGCCGCGGCCCGAGCGGCAACCGTCCTACGAGCGAACCCCGGCGCCGTCCAGGGCTCGAGCGCCGAGTCCTACCAGGTGCGCAGCACCAAGATCGACCCCAGCGGCGCGGCCCACACCCGCTACACCAGGACCTACCAGGGCCTGCGGGTGTACGGCGGTGACTTCGTCATCCACACCGCGCCGAACGGCACGTACGCCGGCAGTTCGGTCGGGTTGGCCGCGCCGCTGACCCTCGCCACCTCGGCCAGGACCACCGCGGCGGCCGCGAAGAAGGCCGCCAGCGCCCGGTTCGCCGGTAAGGCCGAGGCGGTGGGCACGCCGGAACTGTTCGTGGACGCCAGTTCCGGGCAGGGTCGACTGGCCTGGGAGACAGTGGTCAGCGGGTGGCAGCCCGACGGGCAGACCCCGTCCCGGCTGCACGTGATCACCGACGCCACCACCGGCGCGACCGTCGGGTCGTACGACGAGATCGAATCGGTGGTCGGCAGCGGCCAGGGCATCTACACCGGCGCGGTCAGCATCGACACGACGCTCTCCGGCAGCACGTACCAGATGATCGACCCGTTGCGCGGCAACGGCCGCACCTGTGACATGAACAACGGCACGTCGAGCTGCACCACCTTCACCGACGCCGACAACGCCTGGGGCACCGGAGCCACCTCCAGTCGGCAGTCCGCCGCGGTGGACGCGCACTTCGGCGCCGCCAAGACGTTCGACTACTTCAAGAACACGCACGGCCGTAACGGCATCTTCGGCAACGGCAGCGGCGTGCCGAGCCGGGTGCACTACGGCAACAACTACGTCAACGCCTTCTGGGACGGCGCCCAGATGACCTACGGTGACGGCTCGGGCAACTCCCGCCCCCTGGTCTCGCTGGACGTGGCTGGGCACGAGATGAGCCACGGTGTCACCGAGGCGCTGGCCGGCCTGGTCTACTCCGGCGAATCCGGCGGCCTCAACGAGGCCACCAGCGACATCTTCGGCAACATGGTGGAGTTCTACGCCGCCGCGCCGAGCGACCCGGGCGACTACCAGGTCGGTGAGAAGATCAACATCAACAACAACGGCACGCCGCTGCGCTACATGTACAACCCGTCGTTGGACGGCTCGTCCGACAGTTGCTGGTCCACCAGCACCAAGAACAAGGACGTGCACTACTCCTCCGGCGTGGCAAACCACTTCTTCTTCAACCTGGCCGAGGGCACCGGCGCCACCTCGTACGGCACCTCCCCGGTCTGCGGTTCCGCCCCCGCGGTGACCGGCATCGGCCGGGCCAAGGCCGAGAAGATCTGGTACCGGGCGCTTGACGTCTACTTCACCTCCAACACGTCGTACGTCAGCACCAGCAACCCGGCGAACACCGCCCGCGCCTACAGCCTGCGGGCGGCCACCGACCTGTACGGCAGCTGCTCCACCGAGTACAAGGCCGTGCAGGCAGCCTGGACCGCGGTGAACGTGGCCGGCAGCGACTCCGCCTGCTCGACCGGCAACGACTTCTCGGTGTCGCTCTCGCCCACCGCCGGTTCGGTCAACCCGGGCAGCTCCGCCGCCACCACCGTGTCGACCGCCACCACCAGTGGCTCGGCGCAGACGGTGACGTTCTCCGCGTCCGGCCTGCCCAGCGGGGCGAGCGCCGCGTTCAGCCCCGCCTCGGTGACCTCGGGCGGCTCGTCCACCCTCACCATCAGCACCTCGGCGAGCACCCCGGCCGGCACCTACTCGGTCACCGTCAACGGTGCCGGCGCGGTCACCCGCAGCGCCACCTACACGTTGACCGTGAACGGCACCGGTGGCGGTTGCACCGCGCCGGGGCAGAAGCTGGCCAACCCGGGCTTCGAATCCGGCGCGACCGGCTGGACGGCAAGCTCCGGCGTCATCACCAACTCCAGCAGCCAGGCAGCCCGCACCGGGTCGTACAAGGCGTGGCTGAACGGGTACGGCAGCACCCGCACCGAGACGCTCGCCCAGTCGGTGAGCCTGCCGGCCGGCTGCTCGTCGTACGCCCTCAGCTTCTGGTTGCACATCGACTCCGCCGAGACCACCAGCAGCGTCGCCTACGACAAGCTCAACGTGCAGGTGCTCAACTCGAGCGGAACCGTTCTGGCCACCCTGGCGACCTACTCGAACCTGAACAAGGCCACCGGCTACAGCCAGAAGTCCTTCTCGCTGGCGTCGTACGCCGGTCAGACTGTCAGCCTGAAGTTCACGGGCGTGGAGGACTCCTCGCTCCAGACGTCGTTCGTGGTCGACGACACCGCGATCAACGTCTCCTGACCTGACGGCTCACGCGCGGGCCCGACGGCCACCCCTCACGGTGGTCGTCGGGCTCGCGTCGTTATGGTCGCGGCAGCGGGGGCGACGACGCTGGCGGGCAGATCGGCGGCGCCGCACAGGTGACGCCGGAAGGGGCCGATGTGTCGGACGCGGAGTTGACAGTCGAGGTGACCGGGCCGGTCGCCACCGTCGTCATCAGCAACCCGGCCCGGCGCAACGCCATGACCGCGGCCATGTGGCGTCAGCTCCCCGAACTGCTCGACCGGCTGGAGCCTGACCCGGCCGTACGGTCGTTGGTGCTCACCGGTGCCGGTGACGCCTTCTGCGCGGGCGCGGACCTCGGTGACCTGGCCGAGTTGCTGGACGCCGGTGACGCCAGCATCGCGGTGGCCGCCGAGGAACGGCTGGCCCGGTTCGGCAAGCCGACGATCGCGACCATCCGGGGTGCCTGCGTCGGTGGTGGGGCACAGCTCGCGGTCGCCTGCGACCTGCGGATCGCCGCGGACGACGCCCGTTTCGGCGTACCGCCGGCCCGGCTCGGGCTTGTCTATCCGGCGCCGACGACACGCCGGCTGGCCCGGCTCGTCGGCCCGTCCGCCGCCAAGCACCTCCTGTTCACCGCCGAACTGGTCGACGCTGAGCGCGCCCTGCGGATCGGCCTGGTCGACGAGGTGCTGCCGGCCGACCGGCTCGCCGCACGGGTGGACGAGCTGACCGCGACGATCGCCATGCGGTCCCCGCTGAGCATCGCCGCCGCCAAGGAGATCATCGACGATCGCGCCGAGCCCGCGCGGATCGCCTGGTGGCACCGGAAGGTGACGACGACCGGCGAGGCCCGGGAAGGAGTCGCGGCGGTGACCGAGCGGCGTACGCCCCGCTTCGCCTGGCAGCCCCCGACCGACGCCTGAGTCGGCAGGGTTTCGGCCGCCGTCGTCGATGGGTAGATCCCCTCCACGCGGTGATCGGGGGACCACTATGGACGAGACGGCGACGAATCCGGACCGGAGCGGCCGGCGACTTCGTCTGATTCTTGGGTTCGTGCTGCTGCCCGCAGTGGTCGGCGCGCTCGCGGTCGGTGTCGCGATGGGTGGCCAGAACACCGGCATCTTCGACGGTGACCCGCCGGGGTGGGCCAGCAACCTGGGGCTCGTCCTGGTGATCCTCGGAGTCATCGTCGAGATAGCCGCGATCGTCTGGGCCGTACGGACCGGCCGCTACCGGGCTACCCGGCGGTCGCCACTGTTGGCGCTGAGTTGGTCGCACCGCCGACGGCTGGCGCGCCAGGTTCGACGCGGCACACCCGAGGCGGACGAAGACCCGGCCCTTCTCGTGGAGACGGCCCGAGAGTTCGCTGGCCAGCGCTGGTTCGTGCTGCTGGTCGCCGGGTTGGCGATGACGAGCGTCGGTCAGGCATTCCTGGCGTTCGCACCATTCTTCGCGGTTCTCGGTGGGTTGCTGCTGGTGCTCTGGGTGGTGCTGATCGTGTCGGTCGTCCGCAACGCCCGTCGGGGCGAGGCGTTCCTGCGCGCCCACCCGGATCTGCGCGGACGGTAGCCGTAACCCACTCCCACCCATCGCAACATCTCGATCCCGGGTATCCGGGACTCAGGCCGGTACGGCAGGCTGTCCGTCGTGCAGCGTGATCAGTTGCTTGCGGGCCGCTACCGGCTCCTCGAGCGCCTCGGCAGTGGCGGCATGTCGGCGGTGCATCGGGCGTACGACGAGGTGCTCGAGCGCGACGTGGCGGTGAAGGTGCTGGTCGCCTCGGACACCGACGCCCGGCAGCGGATCCGGGGCGAGGCCAAGGCCGCGGCTCGGCTGTCGCATCCGCACGTCACCAGCGTCTACGACTACGGCGAGTCGGTGGTGGACGGTGCCGAGGTCCCGTTCGTGGTGATGGAGTTGCTCGGCGGTCACACAGTGGAGCGCCGGTTGGTGGTCGGGCCGTTGCCCCCGCGCGCCGGTCTGCGGGTGTGTGCCGAGGTGGCTTCGGCGCTCGCCGCAGCGCACGACCAGGGGTTGGTGCACCGCGACATCAAGCCGGCCAACGTGATGCTCACGCCGACCGGTGCGAAGGTGCTCGACTTCGGGATCGCGGCAGCCGTCGGCGCTCCGGAGATCGACTTCGAGGGGCGGCTGATGGGCACACCGGCGTACCTGGCGCCGGAGCGGTTGCAGGCTGGCGAGGTGCGGCCGGCCAGCGACGTGTACGCCCTCGGCCTGCTGCTGTACCGGGTGCTCACCGGCCGGTTGCCGTGGCCGGCCGAGGCGCAGACCCGGATGCTCCGCGCGCACACGCCCGTCGAACCGGACCCGCTGCCCGCGATCGACGGCGTGCCGCCCGAGGTGCACCGGCTCTACCGCTGGTGCCTGGCCGCCGACCCCGCCGATCGGCCACCGGCCACCGACGCGGCCCGCATACTGCTCGCCGCCGCCAGCGGGGCCGCCCCCGAGGCGGCTGCCGCCGCCCAACCGGCGGCCGACGTAACCAAGCAGACCGGCCCTACCAGCACCGAGCAGACGAGCCCCGAGCACACCAGCACCGAGCAGACGAGCACCGAGCAGACGAGCATCGAGCAGACGAGCCTCGAGCAGACCAGCCCCGAGCAGACCGCCACCGGGCCGACCAGAGCCAGGCCGGAGGGTGCCCGCACGACGGGTGATTCGGCGGTGCGGATGAGGCGCGGGCCGTGGCGTCGGGGGCGAGCCATTCTGACGGTCGCCGGGGCCGTGATCGCCGCCGTGGCGCTCGCCGGGCCGCTCGGTGACTTCAGCAATCGACAGGGACAGAGCGCCGCGCCGACCAGCAGCGGCCCCGGCACCACCACGGTGGGGATGCCCCGCACCGAGGACCCGACCGACGCGGCCGATGCCGGACCGGCCGTCGTACCGACGACCAGGAGAAGCTCGCCCGCCACCCGGACCAGCTCTCCGGCCGGTCAGGGCGTGACAGCGGTCCCGGGCCCGACGACCACCACCGCCGGACCGCCTCCCACCCCGGCCGCGCCGACCCCGACACCTGGCGTCGGCGTACCGGTCGACGCGCTGGGCGGGACGGTCACCGCCCGCTGCGTGGGGAAGTCGGTCGAGGTGCTCACCGTGGTGCTCGCACCCGGTTTCCGGGCCGAGGGGTACGACCCGGGGCCGGCACAGCAGATCGTGGTCGAGCTGACCTCCCCGGAACACCGCAGCGAGATCAGGGTTCATTGCCCCAACGGCCAGTTGAGGTCGAAGGTCAAGGAACGCGCCGCCTGATCGGGGGCCGGCGGGTGCCGCGCCCGGGTCGTACCCCGGACGCGGCCCCCCGTTCCCGCCGGCCGGTCCGTCACCGCCCGGTCAGCGCCGCCCAGCCCGGGTTCACCGGTTCCCGGCGCAGCGGCATGCCCGCCTCCGCCGGCGTCCGGTCCCCCTTGCGCTGGTTGCAGGCGTAGCAGGCGGCGGTGGTGTTCCGCCAGGTGTTCCGGCCGCCGCGCGAGCGGGGCAGGATGTGGTCGATGGTGGAGGCCGGGCCGCCGCAGTAGGCGCAGCACCTGTCGTCGCGGCGCAGCACACCGGCCCGCGACCAGGCCGGCCCGGAGTTGAACCTCCACCGGGTGACGACGAAGCGGACCAGCCGCACCACCCGGGGCATCGGGAAGACCCCGATCACCCGGTCCGGCTCGGCCTCGTGGATCTCGGCCACCCGACGGCAGAGCATGCGGACTGCGTGTTGGACGGTGACCCGGTGCAGCGGGCCGAGGTCGGCGTTGATGACGAGGACGGCATCCACCGGGACTCCTTTCCAGATGGTGACGGACAGCAAGAAGCCGCCCGGTCCGGCTGTCGGACGGGGCGGCTCAGCGCGTACGGACACGCGTCAGTCGGGCCGGCCCGCCCGGGGACCTTCCGCTCGGTAACCGGCACCGGGCAGCGTCGACACCACGATGCTGATGTGCCACATCGTCATGAGCTGCTCCCGCGGTGGTGGTTGACCTTGCGCGCTCACGGTAGGTCGGCCCGGGAGACACGGGCAACGTATTTCGATCGGCCGGCCCCGTCGGGACGCCGCTGGCGGCGGGTGCGGGGAACTGCTTTGGCCGAGACCTGGGCGGTGGTCAGCGGTCGGTTCAGCCGCAGTGCCATCCGTGCGGTGAGTTCGCTGTCCAGCAGCGGCCGGTTGACCTCACCGGCGACGGACAGCGCGGGCCCGGAGACCGACCGCCAGATCGCGGCCAGCCCGGCGCCGAGGCCCACCAGGGCCACTGTGGCCCGGGTGGTCGGTGAGCCGGCGGCCGCGGCGGCACTCACCCCGACGACCGCGAAGAGCACGAGCAGCAGGGGTACGAGCACCGGCCAGAAGATGCCTCGGGCCGCCTGCGCCACCAGTCGCCGGTCTCGGATGATCAGGTTGCGGGCGATCACCGCGTAGTCCTCCTCGTCGAGCAGGTCGCGCGGGCACCGGGCTCTGGGCCACCGCGTCGGCCTCACTGAGCGCGCTGGCGTGGTCGAGCAGCGACCGGCCGCCAACC
>NZ_JBEYSL010000350.1:0-7497 GCF_040642735.1 Micromonospora sp. NPDC047753
TACCCGAGTCGCCCTTGCTGATCAACTTGTGCTGCAATGCATAGTTGAAGCATGGAGGCCTTTGAAGCGCTGACGTTCGGCAAGAGCAGTCCACCCGCACAAAAGATCGTCCGCAGACGGCGCACACTTTTCCTTCTGCCGATTGTCGTGACCGCCTTTGTTAGCATTCTGCTTCTTTGGGAGATAGTGCGCCAAAACCTCCCAGCCGGCATGACCAGCCACTGGCCCTGGAAGTTAAGGGTGCTCGATCTTCAATCTGCCGCCACCATCGTAACGGTTTTCTTTTTGTACTTGGTTACTCGGGCACAATACGCTCAGACTGTTCGCCCGGCAATCGGGTGGGGCATTAATCTCGCGGAATCCGAGGAAGCGGCCTTCCCCTTCAGCCATGAAGACAACGTCCTAAGGTTATCGATCTTCAATGCGGCTGCAAATCTCGCGATCGTGCGATCCGTCGAATATCGAATAGCCTTTAGCGGAAGCGAAAATCCATCATGGATTGGCTACGATAAGCTACGAAGCTCTTTATCGACCGTGGGCCTATTAAGCCATATTGACTACTTCCTTTACTTCGTCGGCGAGGGCTACCCCCTTGGAACAGGAACCGCAGAACGACCCTCGACTGGCGGCACAATTAAAGTAGACGCACTTCTCAAGTTCCGAGTCTTTGACTTGAAGATCCAAGTCATCGACGCCGTAGGCGACGTCCACGAGCGCATATTGCCCTGCCGCGATGTGTTTGACCCTGGCATCCTTGACCTGATATCAGCACGACAAAAGATGCGACTGCCACCTCACCGATCAGCTATACGCCGGCTCATAGATCGCTTCTTTTGGGCGCAAAACACGAACGTCTAACATTGGTCCCACCTATACAGGTATCCAATCCCCGGTCGCACCGCTGTTCAAGGCCCTCGGTGATCCGATCCGGTCGGCCGCCGCCCAGGTTGGTGGCCGAGGCCCTGTCCCCACCGCGCGGCCGTCCAGCCGCGAAGCTGGGGAGGTCAGCGGTCAGGCCCAGGAGCGTGTCCTGGATCGAGCGGCGCTGGTCCTCAATGCCGTGCCGGAAGCCCTTCATCACGCGCTACGATCCGACGCCGGTGCTCGTTGACTCAGCGGCGCTGTCTCACCAAGCGGCGCGTCCTGGGCGGCTCCAGGTAGGGCGACTGAGCCGCCGGAAGTTGATCCCGCCCGACCAGCCGAACGATGGGTAACGACGTCCGACTGACGCTGCCTGCAACGAACGCGATCAGCGGGGAAGTGCGCGGCGCGCGGCTCTACGGCGTTGGATCTGCCACCACCTGACCGATTGGGGATCTTCGACGGCGACCCGCAACAAGGGCAACGCCGCGTTCCGGATGTCGGTCGTCGCGCGGCGGAGGCGGCCGAGGTACTCAAAAGCCTCTGTCACAGCCTCGGAATCAGACTTACGCCTCTTGTCGATAACGGGACCCATCATCTGATCCGACATGGTGAGCCATAGATCGTGGAAGACGTGCACCGACCGCTGAAGGTGCGGGTCACCGACTAGTCCCAGGAGGTGCTTCAGTTCCCTAGTGACCGCGTACCGGAGTTCACCGGACCGCTTGGCAATCTCGCTGTTGCTCAGCTCCATCATGTCGTGGTCGGCGGCCTTCCACATCACCACGATCACGATGTCCATGTGGGAGGCCCACTCATCGGCGTTGATCAGGAACTCAACGATGTGGCTCCGGAGCTCGGCCCGGCGCTTGTCGGCGCGCTCCATAGCCGCCGTCCGGCGTTGATGGTGCTGTGTCACCACCACGCCCCCGAGCGCACCGGCGATGGTGCCAACGGCCGTGATGATCTGCGGAACGTAGTCAGCCAACTTCAGACCCGCTTGATGGTTGCCTGATCTACCCACCGGGCGAGGAGGCTGAATGCCGCCAACTGCTCAAGGGCAAGTTGCTCCTCACCGCCGTCTGCAGGAGGCGGAGTGTGCATACCGGGGTTCCGGATCGCCGCGTACAACCCTTCAGCGAACGCCCTGGCTCCTCGGTGGAGACTCTTGTACGTGTCGCTGCCGTCATCCGGCTTCAGCCTGAGCCGAGGCGCATCGGGTTTCGGCTCGTCTAACGAGAACGCCTCGTTGAACAGCTTGGTCTCCGAGACATCCACCCGCCCGATCTTGGCCTGGGTTTCGGAGTTGATGCGAATGGCAGCCTGCATGACGGCCTGGTGATAGTGGCCGTTGTTCCAGAAAGACCGACCGCTTTCCCACGCCCAGGGGTGCAGATTCCCCGCCCCCATGTCCGGAGCGTTGTCCCCGAGCTTCTCGGCAAGCTCCGCCGAACGCTTCAACGCGGCCTTACCCCGGGATGCCTGGTCGCGCAGCCACCGATACTCAACGTCCTTGGCCGGACGGTCCCTGCTCCAACCGGGAAGAGCCCGATCAAGGATCTGCTCGACAACGTGCGCCCGCTCTGACGCTTCTGTCTGAGGGCCACGCATGAACACGCCCAGGACGTTCGGATGCCTTGACGGGACCCGTTCCGTCACATGTAGGAACTTGTCGATCTCCGCAATCGCCCAAGCGGTGTCTAGCTTTGCCACGCTGCCTTGCTCCTACTTCTTAGCCTCAGACGTTGAAGCGGAACTCCACCACGTCGCCGTCCTGCATGACGTACTCCTTGCCCTCGATGCGGACCTTGCCCGCCGCCTTGGCCGCCGCCATCGAACCGTGCTCGACCAGGTCCTGGTAGGAGACCACCTCGGCCTTGATGAAGCCGCGCTGGAAGTCGCTGTGGATCACACCCGCGGCCTCCGGCGCGGTGGCGCCGACCGGGACGGTCCAGGCGCGCGCTTCCTTGGGGCCGGCCGTGAGGTACGTCTGGAGGCCGAGGGTGCGGAAGCCGACCCGGACGAGCTGGTTGAGGCCGGGCTCGTTCTGCCCGATCGACTCCAGCAGCTCGCGGGCCTCGTCCTCGGGCAGGTCCACCAGCTCAGATTCGATCTTGGCGTCCATGAAGATGGCCTCGGCGGGGGCGACCAGGGCGCGCAGCTCGTCGAGGAACGTCTCGTTGGCCAGCTCGGCCTCGTCGACGTTGAAGACGTACAGGAAGGGCTTGGTGGTGAGCAGGTGCAGCTCGCGCAGGTGCTCCAGCTCGATCTTGGCGGCAGCGGCCCCGGAGTAGAGCGTGGTGCCACCGTCGAGCACCTCGATCGCGGCCTTCGCGGCGGCGACAGCGGCGGCCCGGTCCTTGCGGAGCTTGGCCTCCTTCTCCAACCGGGGCAGCGCCTTGTCCAGGGTCTGCAGGTCGGCGAGGATCAGCTCGGTGTTGATCGTCTCGATGTCGTCGGCCGGGGAGACCTTGCCGTCGACGTGCACCACGTTCGGGTCGGAGAAGGCCCGGACGACCTGGCAGATCGCCGAGGCGTCCCGGATGTTGGCCAGGAAGGCGTTGCCCCGGCCCTGCCCCTTCGACGCGCCGCGGACCAGGCCGGCGATGTCGACGAACGACACCGGCGCCGGCAGCACCTTCTGCGAGGAGAAGATCTCGGCCAGCTTGCCCAGCCGCTCGTCGGGCAGCCCGACCACGCCGACGTTGGGCTCGATGGTGGCGAACGGGTAGTTCGCCGCCAGCACGTCGTTCTTGGTCAACGCGTTGAACAGCGTGCTCTTGCCGACGTTGGGCAGGCCGACGATGCCGATGGTGAGACTCACGACGGGCCAGCTTACGCCGGTCCCGGCCGGGCCGGTCCACGCGGCTCCGATTCGTCGCCGCGCCGCTGGTCGATCGTCGCTCCCACCACGCCCCGTCAGGCGTTGCTAGTCTCCCGGTTCGACGTTCCGCTGCTGGAGGTGGGATGACCTCGACGTTGCCCGAGCTGTACATCGCCGTCGATGTGGAGGCGGACGGGCCGATCCCCGGGCCGTACAGCATGATCTCGCTGGGCATGGCCGTGGCCGGCCGCCCGGACCTCACCTTCTACACCGAGCTGCGTCCCATCTCCGACGAGTTCGTCCCGGCGGCGTTGGCCGTCTCCGGCCTGGACCGGGACCGGCTGCTGCGGGAGGCACCCACCGCGCAGGAGGCGATGTCCGCCGCGGCGGCCTGGGTCGACGGGCTGCGCCGGGTCGGCCGTCCGGTCTTCCTCGCCGCCCCGGCCGTCTGGGACGGCATGTTCGTGCACTGGTACTTCGTCCGCTTCGTCGGGCACAGCCCGTTCGGTGCGACCGGCTCCGGTGTTGATCTCCGCAGCTACTGGATGGGGTTGACCGGCAGCGACTGGGCCCGGACCCGCCAGGACACGATCAAGCACGAGTTGGGCCTGCACGACATGCCGCACACGCACCACGCCGGGGAGGACGCCGCCGAGCTGGCCCAGGTCTTCGACGCGGTGCTGCGCAGCCGACAGCCGGTCGAGGAGGCGTGAGGCTCAGCCGAGCCGGCGGGGGGCGATGACCGCCTCCCGGACGCTGCCGTCCGCGCCGCGGCTGACCTCGTACGCCGAGGCGCCCTCGCGGTCCGCGATTGCCTCGACCAGCTGGGTGCCGCGGTAGACCAGGCCGACGCCGTCGTCGGTGCAGTGGCTGGTGGGGAGCGTGCCGTCACCGACCAGCTCGTGCATCAACGGGCGGCGCTGGCCCTCGCTGTCGTAGTGCACCCCGTTGCCGTACGGCAGCCAGGCCAGGCCCTCGGTGAAGCCGCGCAGTCGGGGGCCGAAGCTGTCGGTGGCACCGCCGACATGCCAGCAGATCGAGCCGGCGGAGACGCCGGCCAGCACCACGCCGGCCTGCCAGCACTCGTGCAGGATCTCGTCGAGCCCGTGCACCCGCCACACCGCGACCAGGTTGGCCACGCTGCCGCCGCCGACCCAGATCACGTCCTGGGCGAGCAGGTGGGCGCGGACGTCCTCGACGTTCGGCATCGGGAACAGGGCGAGGTGTGACAGCCGGAACCGGGTGTCGGCGAACGCGCCGTAGACGGCGGTCAGCGAGGTGGGCTGGTCGCCGACGGCCTGCCCGAGGTAGCAGACCCGCGGCTGCGGACCGGCTTCGGCCAACTCGGCCGCCAGCTCGAAGACCGGGCTGGGGCGCAGGTCGTACGGCCCGCGGTCGCCCCGGAAGAAGCCCATGCTGGTGGCGATGATGGTCGGTTCGCTGGCGGGCATCGGAGCGTCCTTCCGTCGAGGGCGGTGCGGCGTCCATCCTGCCGTAGCCGGTCTCCGGTGCGCTCGGTGTGGGGCCGACCGCCAGCCGCGGGTGGCGGTCGGACCCCGCCATGATCAACTAGACTGGTCGGGCCGCCGCTGGCGGGGCACCTCGACCTCGGGCCAGTGACCCAGGGCCCGACGGTCGGCCAGGGGCAGTTGCCCGGCGGCGGCGCGGGGCAGTGTGAACCGGTCGGCGGCGGCCGGACCGGCCGAGACCGACTCGCGCAGCATCCAACGCACCTCGTCGGCCGTCCAGCCCAGCCCAGGCCGCGCGGCGATCTCGCGGATCAACCGCCGGCCAACGCTCGTGTCGTCGTCGTAGAAGCGCATGCACCAGTGGTGCGTCCACATCCCGAGGGCCCGCAGGCCCGCGTCGTCGAGTGAGCCGGCCAACCGGCCGCAGGCCGTGTCGGGGAAGCTCTGCTCGCGGTCGCCCGCCCGGTCCCGTTCGATGGCGCCCACGGCGGCCGGCGCGACGGCCCGCATCCGGCGGTAGAAGGACTGCGCCACCGCGCGGGGCAGCGGCGGAAACGCACCCGGTGTCGACGCCGCCGCCCAACCCGCCACGCTCGTCATCCGCCGCACCCCTTCTTCAGTTGGTGGCCGGACGCTACCCGGCACGACCGACACTTTCGGGCCGAAAAACCCCACCGATCGTGGATAGCGACGATGACCTGGGGCGTCTGTATCTGTGACAACGAAACGGGGGTGGTGGGTGGACGAGGACGAGCGCGCGCGGCTGGCCGAGTTCGTCGGCAGCCGGACTCCGGCGCTGATGCGGGTCGCGTACCTGCTGACCGGGGACCGCAACGCCGCCGAGGACCTGTTCCAGTCGGCGTTGGCGCGGACCATCCCGAAGTGGGGAACCATTCGGCACGCCGACCCCGAGGGCTACCTGCGCGTGGTGATGTACCGCGAGCAGATCAGCTGGTGGCGGCGACTTCGCCGGTGGCGGGAGACACCGCTCAACCCGGCGGACGAACCGGTCGGCGGCGACCCGAGCGGCGGCTCCGACGTGCGGTTGGCGATGCGGGCCGCGCTGCGCCACCTGCCACCGACGCAGCGGGCGGTGGTGGTCCTGCGCTACTACGAGGACCTCCCCGAAGCCCGGGTGGCCGAGTTGCTGGGCTGCTCGGTGGGGACCGTGCGCAGCCGTACCCATCGAGCGGTGAAGCGACTGCGCGACCTGCTGCCGGACGTCGACATGCTGGAGGTACGGCGATGACCGAACCCTTCGAGCACCTCATCCGCTCCACCCTCACCGACCTGGCCGAGGAGGCACCGATCGTGCATGACCAGTTGAGCCGAGCGGAACGGCGGGTGCGCAACAGACGTCGCGCCACGGTGGCAGTGGGGGCGGTGAGCACCCTGGCGGCGATCCTGATCGCCACTCCGCTCGCCCTCGCCGCGACCGGCTCGGACGGGCCTCCCCCGGCCGTGCCCAGTCCGGCCGGTCCGGCGGCCGTGCCCAGCCCACCCGTACCAACCCCGTCCGCGCCCGCCGCGGTGCCGACTGTCGAGCCGAGCCCCGGTGGCGCGGACGCGAATCCCTCTGGCCCGCCCGGCGTACCGGAACGGCCGACGGTCTCGCCGACCCCGTCGACTCCGCCGGGCGTGCCAGGCAAGCCGGGGGCACCGGGTGTGCCGGCCGGACCGACCGCCTCACCAAGCCCGTCGAATCCGCCGGGCCCGCCCGGCGTGCCGGGCCGACCGACGGTGTCGCCGACCCCGTTGCGCTGACCAGGACCGGTCCGGTCGGTGGTTTCCTCGCGCCGGCCGGACCGGCCGTCCCAGCGTCATCGCCGATCACGGTGGCGCCGGGCACGCCACTGGCCTCCCGAGCCGGGGGCGGGGAACCGGTCCGAGATTCCGGTCACCCTCTCGCGCCACTCCCCGGTCCCGGCGAGCGTCACGCCCCGCGGTGACCAGCGGACACCGGTCCACCGAATTTGTCGAGGCCGGCATGCCCGCTCATCCTTGGGCCATGACCGATCCCGGACGCCCGACGCGCCAGCTGCGGGGGCGACGATGAGCACCGCCATGGCCCGGGTGCCCGACTCCCTCCGGGGGCAGATCGTCACGCCCGGCGACCGTCGGTACGCGCAACTGCGCTCGACGTACACCAGGTCGGCGTCACCGGCCGCGGTCCTGCTGCCGAAGACGACCGCGCAGGTGGTCGACGCGCTGCGCTACGCGCGGGAGCAGCGGCTGCCCATCGCGGTCCGCAGCGGCGGGCACGGCCTCTCCGGAGCCTCGTCCAACAACGGTGGGGTCGTCATCGACCTGTCCATGCTCAACAGGGTTCAGGTGATCGACGAG
>NZ_JBEYSL010000351.1:0-7494 GCF_040642735.1 Micromonospora sp. NPDC047753
ACTCGCCGGCCGCCCGCGAGCTGTCCACCCGGATCAGCGAGGAGCTGTACCTGACCGCGCTGGAGACCTCCGCCGACCTGGCGCGCGACTTCGGCCGGGGGGTTGGGGGCGAGACCCGGTGAGGATCACCTGGGTTCAGCCGGAGGACCTGCTGCCGCACGAGCTTGCTGCCAGCCGGGACGAGGGGCGTGACGTCGCCGCGATCGCTCAACGGTGGACGGCGGCCGGCGGGGACCTGACCCCACCGGTCAGCGGGGCGTCGGTGAACCCGGCGTCGCCGGAGCTGCGGGTCCTCGCCACGGAGCTGCTGGACGCCGCCGACGCGGTGCCCGCGGTCGACACCACTGACGAGGCCGACGACCTGACCTCGCTGCGGACCGGGTGGCCGACCACCTGGTCGCTGCCGACCGAGGCGGCGTACGACCGGTTGCACGGCGGGTGGCTCGGCCGGGCGGTCGGCTGCCTGCTCGGCAAGCCGGTGGAGAAGATTCCCCGCGAGGGCATCCGGGAGATCCTCACCGCTACCGATCGGTGGCCACTGCGCGACTGGTTCACCGCGAAGGGGCTCCCGGCCGACGTGGCCGCCCGCTGGCCGTGGAACCGGCGCAGCGCGCCGACCAGCCTCGCCGAGAACATCGACGGGATGCCCGAGGACGACGACCTGAACTACGCGTTGCTGGCGCTGCGGGTGCTGGAGACGCACGGTCGGGGCTTCACCAGCGCCGACGTGGCGCAGGCGTGGCTGGACTGGCTGCCCGGTGGGCGGGTCTTCACCGCCGAGCGGGTGGCCTACCGCAACCTACTGCTCGGGTACCCGCCGCCGCAGAGCGCCCGCCGGCACAACCCGTTCCGTGAGTGGATCGGCGCGCAGATCCGCACCGACGTGTACGGCTGGGTCAACCCCGGCCGGCCGGACCGCGCCGCCGAACTGGCGGTACGCGACGCGACGGTCAGCCACGTCCGGGGAGGGGTGCACGGCGCGCTCTGGGCTGCGGCCCTGTCGGCAGCCGCGCCGGTGGCCGACACCGTGGACGAGGTGCTGGACGCGGCCGAGGCGGTGCTGCCGCCGACCAGCAGGTTCGCCGCCACGGTCCGGGAGGCGCGCGCCCTCGGCGCGGGCACCGACGACTGGGAACGCGTCGTCGACGAGCTGTACGCACGACACGGCCACCTGCACTGGGTGCACGTCCGCAACAACGCGGCGCTGGTGGCCGCCGCCCTGGCGTACGGGCGGGGGGACCTGGAACGGTCGATCACCGCCGTGGTCAGTGGTGGCTGGGACACCGACTCGACCGGCGCGACGGTCGGCGCGGTGACCGGAGCGCTCACCGGCGCGTCCGGGTTGCCGCAGCGCTGGGTCGCCCCGCTGGGCAACCGGCTGGCCAGCAGCATCGCCGGCTTCGACGGGATCGGCTTCGACGAACTGGCCGAGCGGACCCTCGCCCTGGCACAGCCGGCGACGGAAGGGAGCGTGGCATGAGCGCGCGGGTGGCGGTGGTGGGCAGCAGCAACCTGGACCTGGTGGTCACGGCGTCGCGGCTGCCCCGCCCCGGTGAGACGGTGCTCGGCGAGAACTTCCGGACCGTACCCGGCGGCAAGGGCGCCAACCAGGCCGTCGCCGCCGCCCGGGCCGGTGCGGCCTGCGACTTCGTGGGCGCGGTGGGCGACGACGAGTTCGGTACCCGGATGCGGGCCAGTCTCGTCGACGCCGGCGTGGACGTCAGTGGTCTGCGGACCGCCGCCGGCCCCTCCGGTGTCGCGTTGATCGCCGTCGACCGGGACGCGGAGAACTTCATCCTGGTCGCGCCCGGCGCCAACGGAACGCTGACCGAGCTGGACGCGGACGACAGGGCGAGGATCGCGGCGGCCGACGTGCTGCTGCTGCAACTGGAGGTGCCGCTGAGCGCCGTGCTCCAGGCGGCGAGCTGGGCCCGGGCCGACGGCACCACAGTGGTGCTGAACGCCGCGCCCGCCGCCGCGCTGCCCACCGCCCTGCTCGACCTGGTCGACGTGCTGGTGGTCAACGAGCACGAGGCGGCGGTCGTTGCCGAGGTCGCCTCCGACGACCCGCCGATGCTGCTCGACGCCCTGCTGAAGCTGGTGCCCCGGGTGGTTCTCACCCTCGGCGCGCGCGGGGCCGCGTACGCCGATCGACACGGCCTGCGTCTCGCGGTCCCGGCGCCGCAGATCGACGCGGTGGACACCACCGCCGCCGGTGACGCGTTCACCGGCGCGCTCGCCGTGAGCTGGGCCGAACGCGGCGGCGCCAGCAGCGAGGACACCGTCACCGCCAGCCTGCGCTGGGCCTGCGCCGCCGGCGCGGCCTGTGCCCAGCGGCCCGGAGCGTCCACCGCCCTGCCCGACCGGCCGGCCATCGACGCCCTCTACGACGCGACCTACCGAGGTGCACCGTGAGCTTCAACCCGTACGTCCCGCGCCCGATCGACCGGCCGACCGAGGTGCCGTTGGGCGGGCACGCCGACCTGAGCACCCTGGACGAGGCGAAGATCTTCGCCGCCCCCGCCGACCCGGCCGACTGGCCGGCCTGGCGGGAACAGATCGCCCGGTGGCGGGTCGACGCCCGGGACCGGATCGGCTACGTCGGCGAGCACTACGACGAGATCGCCGGTGACTGCTTCAGCGTCTGCCTGGCCTGGCTCTGGGACGAGACGCTCTACGACCACGAACGCGGCGTCTTCACCGTCGACGAGTTCCTCGACGCGGCCGGGCGGGACTTCGGCGGCTTCGACGGGGTGGTGCTCTGGCACGCGTACCCGGTCATCGGCCTCGACGACCGCAACCAGTTCGACTGGTACCGGGACGTGCCGGAGCTACCCGATGTGGTGCGCGCGTTCCAGCAGCGTGGGGTGCGGGTCTTTGTCGACTACAACCCGTGGGACACCGGCACCCGGCGCGAGGTGGGCAGTGACGCCGAGGAGGTCGCGACGCTGGCCGGCAAGCTCGGCGTCGACGGGGTCTTCCTGGACACCCTCAAGGAGGGCGCCGGGGAGCTGCGCGCCGCGCTGGACGCGGTGCGCCCCGGCATGGTCCTGGAGGGCGAGAGCCGGGTGCCGCTGGCCCGCATCGCCGACCACGCCATGTCCTGGGCGCAGTGGTTCGCCGACTCCGAGGTGCCCGGCGTGCTGCGGGCGAAGTGGTTCGAGCGACGGCACGTGCTGCACCACACCCGGCGCTGGCACCGCGACCACCTCGACGAGCTGCACTCCGCCTGGCTCAACGGCGTCGGCGTGCTGGTCTGCGGCCGGTTCCCGGTTGACCGAGCGCAGGTCCGGCAACGGCCAGATCCGACTCGTCAGGGTGCCGAGAAGCATCAGGGCCGCCGCCGCCAGGTACGCGGGGAGCAGCCCGGCCATCTCGGCCACCAGACCCCACAGCAGCGCGCCGGCGGCCTGCCCACCGGCGAAGCACACCTGGTAGACGGCCAGACCCCGGGCCCGTACCCAACTCGGCAGGAAGAGCTGCATCTCGGCGTTGACGTTGGCCAGCACCGTCACCCAGGCCATCCCGGCGGGCAGCAGGGCGAGCAGCACCAGCGGCACCGCCCGGACGGTGCCGACGACGGTCAGCGCCACTGTGAACAGCGCCCCGGCGATCAGCAGGAGCTGGTTGGCCGTCAGCCGGGTACGGATCACGGCCAGCAGCACGCCACCCGCGATGGCGCCCACGCCGAGGGCGGCCAACAGCACCCCGTACCCGCCGGAGCCCAGCCCCAGCCGCCGACTCGCCACCAACGGCAGCAACGCCCACAGCGCGCTGGCCGGGACCACGAAGACCAACGCACGGCGCAACAGCCGGCGGACGATCGGCGAGTGGCGTACGTAGCGGCTGCCGGCGCGCAACGCGGCGGTGAACCGCTCCGGCACCTCGACCGCGCGGGCATTGCCGGGCCGCCAGCGCCACAGCGCGTACGCGAAGATCGCGAAGGCGACCGCGTTGATGCCGAAGACCGGGGCGACGCCGGTACGGGCGATCAGCACGCCGGCCACCGCGGGTCCGACCGCCCGCGCCACGTTCACGCTTATCGACCCGAGCGCGGACGCCGACCGGAGTTGGTCCTGCGGCACCAGCTCCGGGATCACCGCCGCCCAGGCCGGCAGGGTCAGCGCCTGCCCGACACCGAACGCGAAGGTGAGGGTGAGCAGCAGCGCGGGCGGCATCCGGTCGGTCACGGTGAGCAGCGTCAACACGACCGCCACCGCCACCAGGAACAACTGCACGGCGATCAGCAGGTGCCGGCGGTCGAAGCTGTCGGCCAGCACCCCGGCGGGCAACGCCAGCAGCAGCACCGGCAGCAGACTGGCGGTCTGCACCAACGCGACGAGGGTGGAGGCGTTGGAGTGGTTGATCAACAGCCACTGCGCGCCGACGGTCTGCATCCAGGTGCCGATGTTGGCGGCGAGCAGGGCCAGCCACAGGTTGCGGTAGACCGCCGTCCGCAGCGGCGCCCAGGCCGAGACCGGACGGTCGGCGGGTCCGGCTGCGGCCGTCACCACCGCCCGTCCGCGCGCAGCACGCGCTCACCGGAGACGTAGAGGTCGTCGGGTTCGAGCAGCAGCAACCGGACGACCTCGGTGGCGACCTGTTCGGGCATGGCGTACACCTCGTCCAGGAACTCGGCACCCACCCGTTCCTGTAGCCGGGTCGGCATCGGCCCGGGGTGCAGCTGCATCACCTTGACCCGGTTGCTGTGCTGGGCCTCGGCCAGCGAATCGACAAGGCTGTTGCCGTAGCTCTTGGTGGCCCGGTAGACGGGGATGCCGGGCCGGGGGGCCGCCAGCGCCAGCGCGCCGATGTAGACGACGTTGCCGTGGCCCTGCCGGTGCAGGTGCCGCACCGCTTCCCGCAGCAGGTACGTGATGCCCAGAACGTTGATCTCCACGGCCCGGCGGATGTGTTCCACCGACAGGTCCCCCAGGTCGCCACCGGCCCACATGGAGGCGCAGGCCGCCACCCCGTCGATCGTGCCGTAGCGCTCGACCACCTCGGCGAACCCGTCGCGGACCTGCTCGTAGGAGGAGATGTCGCAGACGGCGCCGTCGCAACCCAGCTCGTCGGTAGCGGCGGCGACCTCGGCGGGCACGTTGCCGAACACCACCACCTGATGCTCGTCGACGAGCAGTCGGGCCACCGCGAGGCCGAGACCGCTGGTCCCGCCGACCACCACGAAGGTTCTGGCACCCATGTCTCTCCAGCCGCCGCCACCACAGGTCACGCGGGTCGCGTGACCTCGCGTTCTTCCCGTTTCCGGGCCCCGCACACCCGTTCGCTGGTAGTGCTGGGCATACCCCGAAGAGGGGATCTGGACGGCTGGGGCACCCGGTCGCCCCCGATTAGCGTCTGCTGCATGACCACGGAACACCCTTCGCACCTGGCCGAGGCGCTGCGCCGCCGCCGCTGGCTGATCTCCGCGTGGCCCTGGCGCGCGCTGGCCTACCTGGTCACCACGGTGCCGATCGCCGGCGTGCTCGGCGTCGGGCTGCTCGTCATCGGCGCGCCCCTGCTGGCCGCCGCCAACGGGCTCCGCCTGCACGGCCGACCACCGAGCATCGCGCTGATGCTGTTCCTGGCGACCGGCAGCCTCACCCTGTTGGCGTTGGCCCCGCTCGTGAGCTTCCCGGTGGCCGTCGTCGAGCGGTGGCGGGTCGGGCTCGTCGACGGTCGCCCGCTGCCCTCGTCGCCGTGGCCGGGCCTGGTCGCCCGCTACCGCAACGCCGCGACCTGGCGGGAGGTGGCCTACCTGTTCTGGCTGGGCGGGTTCACTCCGGTCGCCTACTGGGTGTTCCTCGTGCTGGTGCTGCTCGACCTCGGAATGATCTCCAGCCCCTGGCTGGCCGGAGACGCCAACCAGCCGGTGGTGATCTGGCAGCCGATCGACAGCACCGGCGAAGCCATTCCGTACGCCATCGTGGGGGTGCTGCTGATCCCGGTTCTCTGGTACGCCGTCGGTCTGCTCGCCGCCGTCCAGGCAGCCGTGGCCCGCTGGTTGCTGGCCCACCCGGTGGACGCGGCGGCGCTGCGCGAGGTCACCCGCTCCCGCACCCGACTGGTCGGCGCGTACGAGGCCGAACGCCGTCGCATCGAGCGCGACCTGCACGACGGCGCCCAGCCCCGGCTGACCAGCCTCACCCTCCAGCTCGGGCTGGCCCGGCTGGACGTACCCGAGGACTCCCCCGCGTCCCGCCCCCTCGCCGTGGCGCACGACCAGGCCCGGGGCCTGATGGTGATGCTGCGGCAGTTGGTGCACGGCATCCGCCCGCAGAGCCTCACCGACCTCGGCCTGGCCGGCGCCGTCCGCGAGCTGGCCGACGCCGCCACCATCCCGGTCGCCGTGCACGCCGACCTGCACGACGAGCTGCCGGAGATCGTGGACACCACCGCCTACTTCGTGGTCTCCGAGGCGCTGGGCAACGTGGCCCGGCACGCCCGGGCGACCCGCGCCGACGTACGCCTCACCCAGGTCGGCGGTGACCTTGTCGTCGAGGTGACCGACGACGGTCACGGCGGCGCCGACCCGGCCCGGGGCACCGGCCTGACCGGGCTCGCCGACCGGGTCGCCGCCGTGGACGGCCGGCTGCTCCTGTCCAGCCCGCCCGGCGGCCCTACAGTGGTCCGGGTGGAGCTGCCATGTCGTCGGTGACCCGGGTGGTGCTCGCCGAGGACGAGGTGCTGCTGCGGGAGGGTCTGGTCGCGCTGCTGACCCGCTTCGACTTCACCGTGTGCGCGGCCGTCGGCTCCGCACCGGACCTGCTGGCGGCGGCCCGCGCCCACCAACCGGACCTGGTGCTGACCGATATCCGGATGCCGCCGGGCCGCCGCGACGACGGGCTGCGCGCGGCCGTCACGCTGCGCACCGAGCGACCTGACCTCCCGGTCGTGGTGCTCAGCCAGTACGTGCAGACCGGGTACGCGGCGGCGCTGCTGGACAGCGGCGACGGCCAACGCGTCGGCTACCTGCTCAAGGACCGTATCGCCGAGGTCACCGAGTTCGTCGACACGCTGCGCCGGGTCGCCGACGGCGGCACCGCCATCGACCCGGACGTGGTCCGGCAACTGCTGCACCGCCCCCGCGACCCGCTCGCCGCGCTGTCCGCTCGGGAACGCGAGGTGTTGGCGCTGCTCGCCGAGGGACGCTCCAACGCCTCGATCGCCGGCCGGTTGCACGTCAGCGAGGCGGCGGTCGGCAAGCACGTCGGCAACATCCTGCTGAAGCTCGACCTGCCCCCCAGCGACGACACCAACCGGCGGGTGCTCGCGGTCCTCACCTACCTGCGCGCCGACCCGGTGACCTGACCGGCACCGGGCCGAGATCAGGCCCGGCGTAGATTCTTCTCAGCGGTACCGGCGCCAGGTCAGGGCGCGGACCAGGGAGACGGGGGCACGGCATGGCGAAGGCCTGGCCGAGGGCGAGATCGTCGCCGTCACCGGGCCGAGTGGCTGCGGCAAGTCGACACTGCTGCACTGCCTGGCCGGGAT
>NZ_JBEYSL010000352.1:0-7485 GCF_040642735.1 Micromonospora sp. NPDC047753
ACTGGATCAACCGGCGGATCGCGGCCGGCGCGCTGCGTGGCTGGCTCGACCGGCACGCGGGCGCCCGACTGCTGCGACTCGACGACGAGCGCGCCCGCCCGGTGCTCGGCCGCCTCGGCGAGGACGAGTTGCTGCCCGCCGGAGCGCCACGGCCGATGGAACGGTCCGGCCGTGGCTGAGCACACCAGCACCCTGCAACCGGCGACCGCGGCGGTCGTGCCGCCCGCCGACGGCGACCGCGACTGGGTGGTCATCTTCAGCGGCACGCAGTGGGCGAACGGCGCCCACCGGCAGCACGCGCTGGCCCACGAGCTGGCCGTCGACCACCGGGTGCTCTTCGTCGACCCGGCCGGGCACCTCCCGCGCTGGCGGGTCCACGTCCGGGAGGTGGCCGACGGCCTGTGGCAGTGCGCCGGGCCGGCGCTGCTGCCGTTCGGTAGGCACCTGCCTCCGGTCAACCGGGTCAACCGCTGGCTCGCCGCGCGGGTGCTGCGCCGCTGGTTCCGGCGGCGGGAGGCATCCGTACGACTGCTCTGGCTGGACGAGGACCTGGCCGCGCCGGTCGCCGCCCGGCTGGACGCGTCCGCCGTCGTCTACGACGCCACCGACCTGGACTGGACGTTCACCCGCCCCTGGAACCGTTGGCATCTGCGCCGCGCGCTGCGCTCCGCCGTCGGCGCCGCCGACCTCGTCCTCGCCTCGTCCACCGCGCTACCCGACCGGATGCCCACCTCCGACCCGGCACCGGTGGTCCTGGCGAACGGATGCGACCCGGACCGCTTCTCGCCGGACGGCCCGGTCGCACCCTGGTTGCTCGGCCTGCGCCGACCACTGATCGGCTACAGCGGGGCGGTCGACACCCGGGCCTTCGACGCGGACCTGGTCGCGTCGGTGGCGCGGGCCCACCCGGAGTGGACGTTCGTGTTGGTCGGCCCGTCCACCCGGGCCGGCCGTGCCCCGCTCGCCGGACTGTCCAACGTGGTGCTTGTCGACGCCGTCCGCTTCGCGGACGTGCCGGGCATCCTGCGGGCCTGCGACGTCACCATGATCCCCTACCGGGTTGGTGGGCTGATCGACTACGTGCACCCGAAGAAGTGCTACGAATACCTGGCCCTCGGCAAGCCCGTCGTCGCGACGCCGCTGCCGGCGCTGCGGTCCCTGGGCGACACCATCGCCCTCGCCGGTGACCCGGCGAGCTTCGCCGCGGCGCTGGGCGATGCGCTGGACCGCGCCGGCGCGCCCGACGACGCCGCCCGACGCCGAGAGGTCGCCACCCGCAACAGCTGGTCGGCGCGGGGCGTCCAGCTGCGTTCCCTGTTGGCGGGGTTGCCGCGATGAGAGTGCCCATCGTCGCGCCCGGTGTGGTGCTCGTCGGCGCCGCGCTGGGCGGTGTGGTGACAGTGGTGACCCTGCTGCCCGGGCCGGTCGGCCTGGCCGCCGCCGTCGGAGTGCTGTGTTTCGGCGCGTTTCTGCTCTGGCCCTGGGCCGTGCTGCCGGTCGGCATCATCGGCGGCGCCGTGGTGGGTGCTGTGCTCAGCGGCGGCGACGTGCGCGGCTACATCGCGGTGAAGGTGCTGCTGCTGGCCGCCGGCGGCGCCGCCCTGGCCACCCGCCACTGGCTCGGGGCGGAGCGGGGCATCAGGCGTACCGCCGCCGACGTGGGGATGCTGGTCCTGGTCGGGTTGACCGTCGTGGCGGCCACCTACGGCCTGGCCGTCGGCAACCTCCCGGCGGAGGTGCTGGTCGCCGCGTACCAGGTGGCCACGATCCCGGTGTACTTCTTCGTCGCCACCCACACCCTCACCACACCCCGTCGGATCCTGGCCGCCGGCATCCTGTACGTGGTGCTGGCGGGGGCCTTCACCGCCATCTCGGTGACGGCACCCGGGCGCCACGGCGGGCTCATCACCCTCATGGCCATCCCCGCGCTGATCTGGATCGCCGGTCGGGTGCGGGGTTGGCGTCGAGCCGGTGCCCTCCTGCTCGGCGGGTTCTTCGCCGTCGACGTGCTCCTCGCGTCGTACCGGGGGATCTGGCTCGCCGCGGCACTGACCGGGCTGATCATGCTGGTTCGCGGTGGTCGCACGGTCCGCACCGGCCTGACCGCGACCGCGGCGGCGGCGGTCGGGGTGGCCGCGATCCTGGCCCTGCAACCGGGGGTACGAGAGCGCGCCACGGAGATCACCAAGGGGTTCGAGCAGTCCGCCGGTTACCGGGGGGTGGAGTCCGAGGTTGGCCTGGGCGTCTTCGCCGACCAGCCGTTGGTCGGGGCCGGCCTCGGACAGACCACGCCGGACATCTACCTGTCCGGCTTCACCTTCACCGACGTTGGGCCGGTGTACCACGCCTTCTACGTGACGGTGCTGGCCAACCTCGGGCTGGTCGGCCTCCTGCTGGTCCTCTGGCCGATCCTGCGCAGTATCCGCGTCGGCCTGCGCAGCCGGGACGGGATCGCGCTGCCGTTCGCGGCGCTGTGCTGCGGTTTCCTGGCCGCCGCCCTCTTCGCGGCGCCGACCGACGGGCACTGGGAGCTGGGCCTGTTGCCGGCGCTGACCCTCCTCACAGCACACCACGAGGGGGCGCGGCTACGGCGAACCGCCCGGCCGCCGCTGCTGCGCGGCGTCCTGAACCGAACGGGTGTGGCGGCATGAGCGCGGCCGACGCCACCGCGGTGGTGGTCACCCACAACTCGGCGGGACAGATCGTCGCCGCCCTGAGCGCGCTGCGGCAGGCGCAGGTGCCGGTGCGGTTGGTGGACAACGCCTCCACCGACGGCACTGTCGACCTCGTCCGACGCCGATTCCCCGAGGTGACGGTCCTCGCCAGCCCCACCAACACCGGGTTCGCCACCGCCGTGAACCGGGCCGCGGCCGGGGTCGACACCGACGTCGTGCTCCTGGTCAACCCGGACTGCGTGGTCACCCCCGGCGCGGTGGCGGAACTGGTCCGGGTGCTACGCGACCGACCGTCGGTGGGCATCGCGGGGCCACGGCTCACCGACGCGCACGGCCGGGTCGCGATCAGCGCCCACCGCTTCGAATCCCTCGGCACGGTGCTGGCCAGCCGGTTCGGTGGGTCGCTGGTGCCGGTCTCGCTGCGCCGGCTGCTCAGCGGTCGGCAGCGCCGGGCCGCGTACGACGCCTGTGTGCGCGGGGCGCAGCCGGTGGCTGTGGACTGGCTCTCCGGTGCCTGCCTGGCGGTACGTCGCGACCTGTTCCTGGCGATCGGCGGCCTCGACGAGGGCTACTTCCTGTACTACGAGGACGAGGAGTTGTGCCTCCAGGCGGCCCGACATGGCGCCCAGGTGTTGTACGTGCCCTCGGTGACCGCCGTGCACACCGGCGGGGCGAGCAGCTCCGACCCGGCCTGGATCTGGCCCCACCTGTACCGCAGCATGCTGCGGTTCTTCGCCCGCCACCGCGCCGGCACCCTGCGCGCGGTACGCGGCGTGGTGCTGCTGCGGGCACTGATCGGCATCGGACTGGCCGGGGCGCGGATGCCAGTGCAACCCCGGGCCGGGACGGCCCGGCTGCGCGCCTGGACCCGCGTCGGCCGAATCGCCGTCACCCGACCTGAAACGAGAGGAGGAGCGTGATGCACGTCCTGACAACTGTCGTCGGCAAGCGCACCGAACACTGGACGGACCTGTTCGACGTCCTGTGCGAACAGCCGGACGTCACCCTCACGGTGCTCGCCGCGGACGTGTCCCCGGCGACCCGACGCGAACTGGCCCGGCTGGCCCGTCGACACCACCGGCTGCGGTACCACGTCGTCCCGCACCTGCTCGGCGAGTCGCTGACCGGGCACATGGCCTCGGTGCTGTTCCGGCTGCCCGGCCAGCACGACGTGACCACCGCCCGCCCGGACATCCTGCACGTCATCGGCGAGGCCGCGTACCTCACCACCTGGCAGGCGCTGCGGCTGCGTCAACGCTGCTGGGCCGGGGTGCCCACCACGTTGTACGCAGCGCAGAACGTGGTCACCCGCTTTCCGGTGCCGTTCCCCCGGATCGAGCGACAGTCCTACCTCTCCGTCGACCACGCCTTCCCGATCACACCAGCGGCGCTGAATGTGCTGCGGATCAAGGGTTACCGGGGCCCGGCCACGATCGTGCCGCTCGGCGTGGACACCCGGATGTTCCGGCCGCTGCCCACCGATCCGGTCGCGCGCCCGTTCACTGTCGGGTTCGTCGGGCGGTTCGAGCCGCACAAGGGCGTGGTCGACCTGCTACGAGCCGCCGAGCTGATCGACTGCGACGTGTCGCTGGTCGGGGAGGGCAGCCTCGGCGCCGAAATCGAACGGGCCGCCGCGCGCCGACCGGGCCGGGTGCACCGGCACGGCTGGGCCGGGCACGCCGAGTTGCCCACGCTGCTGAACGACATGGACGTGTTGGCGATGCCATCGATCGAGGTGGTGCAGCGCAACACCCTGCCGTGGATCGGTATCCCGCTGCGCGAGCAGTTCGGCCGGGTGCTGGTCGAGGCGATGGCCTGTGGCGTACCCGTCGTGGGCAGCGACGTCGGCGAGATCCCCTACGTGGTGGGCGACGCCGGTCTCGTCTTTCCCGCCGGCGACGTCTCCGCGCTCGCCGCCCGCCTCGCGCGGCTGCGCGACGACCCGGCGCTCTCCGGCCAGTTGGCCAACCGTGGGTTGGCCCGCGCCGGCGCCGAGTTCGGCTGGGACCGGATCGCCGAAACACTCTGCACGACCTGGCGCGGACTGCGGTCCCCGGCCCGGTCGCTGCGCACATCGCCCGCCGAGGCCGGGCACCCAACCAGAGAGGCGATCGCCTGATGAGCGCGTCGATAGATGTCAAGGGCCTGCTCGGTGCCTCCTGGCGCCGGGTGGGCGTACCGCTGCTCGGCCTGTGCGCGGGCCTGGCCGCCGCCCAGGGAGTGACCCAGCTCCTCCCTGCGCGCTACGAGGCGGAGGCCTCGGTGCTGGTCAGCGCCGAGCAGACCAACGAGGACAGACCGGCGGATCTGGCCCTCGCGCAGAACCTCACGCCCACCATCGCCCGACTGGTCGGGTCCCGGGAGGTCGCGCTGGAAGCGGCGCGTTCACTGCAACTTCCCGAGCGGGCCGTGCTCGGTCACGTCAGCGGCGAGTACGAACTGGGCCTCCAGATCATCACCGTGCACGCGAGCGCCGGCACCGGCACGCAGGCCGCCGCGATCGCGAACGCCGCCTCCCGCGCCGTCAGTCAACAGCTGGGCCGGCTGGACATGGGCGGTTCCACCAGCATCAACGCACGGGTTCTCGACACCGCCAGCCCGCCGGCCCGGCCGGCCTTCCCGAGGCCGCTGCTGAACGGCGTGCTCGGAGCCCTGGCCGGGCTGCTGGCCGGTTGGGGCGCGACCATGCTGCGCGACCGGTTCGACAGCCGGCTGCGCGACATCGGCCAGATCGAGGCGCGCCTGGGCCTGCCGGTGGTCGGGGTGCTGCCGAAGCTGCCGCGCCGCTTCGCCCGCCATCACGCCGCCGCGCTGTACGCCCGCACCAACGTCGCCGACGCGGTGCGCGCCACGATCTCGACGCTCAGTGTGCTCACCGCTCCCCTGCCCCGTCGTCGGCTGCTGGTGACCAGCGCGCACGATGACGACGGCAAGGCGTTGGTGACCGCCCTGCTCGGTCTCGGCATGGCCGATGAGCACTGTCGGGCCACGCTGGTGGACGGGGCGGTACGGGACCCGGTGCTGTCGGGACACTTCCCGGAGGCGCCGCACACCTGGCAGCAGGTGCTGGCCCAGAAGTGTCCGCCGGTGCGCCTGGTCGACTTCCCCACCCTGACCGTGCTGCCGGCCGAGCCCCGCGAGGGCGCCGACACGGAGGCCCTGCACGAGCTGGGCGGCCTGCTCAACGCGCTGGGCGAGGACGAGGACTGCGTGATCGTCCACGCGCCGCCGATCCTGGCCGGACGGGAGATCTCGGCGTTCGCCCAGCACGCGGACGGCGTGCTGCTGGTCGTCCGCGCCGGCCGGACGAACCTGGACGACAGCACTCGGGCGGCCCGGCTCGTGCAACAGCTCGGGCTGCCGCTGGCGGGTGTCGTGGTGATCGGAGCGGTGCCCCGACCGGATCACCGGTCGAGCAGCGAGCAACCGGCCCTGGTGCCGGGCGCGGCCCAGGATGCCCTGGCGCTGCCGGCAACGAAGGCGGGCGCGCAGGGCGCGGTCATCCGTGAGCTGGTCAGCGCTCTGGTCGAGGACAAGTCCGGGCCGCCCGGACGGCACCGCCGACAGAGCTCGGGTGAGTCGGCCCCGGCCGGCAGGACCGTCGAGGGTAGGACGGTCGAGGGCACGACGGTCGAGCGCACGACGGTCGAGCGCACGCCGGTCGCAAGCGCGACGGCTGGCAGCGTGCCGGTCGAGCGTCAACCGGTCGAGAGCGCCGGGGGCGGCGTCGTGGCGCCCCCGGAGGCGCAGGCCGAGCCGACCCGGATCGAGGATGCCATCACCCAGCCGAATCCGGTGGTGACGGATGCCCCGGACCGGCCCGAGCAGGTGCCGACGCCCACCGTCCAGCCCGAGCCCGCGGCTCCGGCCTGGGGTGGCTCCCCCGCCGTGGCGGGTGTTCTCGGCCGACCGTTGGCCCGGCCCGAGACGGTCTGGCGGTCACCGGTGGTGGAGGCAGCGCTGCCGGAGCCTTCCCCGAACGCCCCGGCGGCCGACCAGACGGACCACTGGCCGGCCTTCGGGCAGGAGTTTCTGGCCGCCGGGCGGCCGAGCGCGGAACGACCCTCCACCGGGCCCATCGTGCTGCGACGGGCGGTAGCCGTCGGCGACGCAGATCGCTGGGGCTGACGACGGCCGGAGCGACGGCCGGCGGCACGCCCACGACAGGCGGCCCGCCCAGCTGGCTACAAACGACACTGAGAAGGAGACAGGCCGATGAGTGAGATGTTGATACCCACACAGGCGTCCGAGCCGTCGCTGGACGACCCCCGCGCCCTCTACTGCGATCTGCTCAAGAAGGCGTTGACCCGCTATGTCTTCCGCGAGACGTGGATGCCCTATCACCCACGTCAGGGCTCCCTGCACGGCCGGATCCTTCAGCACGGCCGGCACCTGCTGCGACGTAAGGGCCTGGAGCTGGTGCTCCAGTTCCCGTTCGACGCGGAGGCGCGGGCCACCGGCCGGGACTGGCCGCCGGAGGCCGAGACCATGATCGGGCTGCGGCGGCTGGACAACCTGGAGCGATGCGTCAAGGACGTGTTGGAGCGGGGTGTGCCCGGTGACCTGATCGAGACCGGTGTGTGGCGGGGCGGGGCGGTCATCTTCATGCGCGGGATGCTGCGCGCCTACGGCGACCGGGACCGGACGGTGTGGGTCGCGGACTCGTTCCGCGGCCTGCCGAAGCCGGCTCCCCACCGGGTCGAGGACGTCGAGGACGCGCTCTGGCAGGTGCCCTTCCTGGCGGTGTCGTTGGAGCAGGTGAAGGCGAACTTCGAACGGTACGGGCTACTCGACGGCCAGGTCCGGTTCC
>NZ_JBEYSL010000353.1:0-7483 GCF_040642735.1 Micromonospora sp. NPDC047753
TGCCCAGGTCGTAGAAGACCGACGGGCCGCTCTTCGTGTCCACGTGCCCGACGATCACCGCAGGGCCCGGCTCACCGGGCGTGGGCCCCCGGTCGTACCAGCCGGTCTCGTTGTGCCGTTCCAACGGCGGTACGGCGATCGAGCCGTCCCGTGCCTGCCCGACGGGCGCCACCGGCGCGGTCACCTTGATCGCCGGCACCGAGAGGCGCACCGGGCGACTGGCCGACAGCCCGACCGACTCACGGCGGGCCGGTTGGTCACCGCCGGTCGGGGCCAGGTCGAACGGGCCGACCGAACGGCCCAGCCCCGCCCCGGTGGCGAAGACGCCGGCCAACACCAACACCACAGCCAACGGTATGGACCAGGGGCTGCGCCCCGACGGCCGACTACGCCGGGGGGCGACGGCGGTCGGCGGACGCGCGGCCACCGACGGGCGGTCGGGGTCTGGCGGGCGCTGGGGCCGCGACGAGCGACCGGGACCTGGCGGGCGGTCGGAGCCCGGCCAACCGTCGTCCAACGGCAGCCGGACGTCATCGGGTGGCGAGGCGGGGCGGCCGGCGAACGGCTGGCGGGCAGCGGCCGGCGGCGAGGCAGGACGACCAGGCGACGGCGGGCGTGAACCGGCCGGTGGCGGCGTGGGGCGGAAGATCGTCATGGCAGCCTCAGCGACGCACGGCGGCTCGGGGACGACGCAGCGCCATCACGGCGAGGACCAGCCCGGTGATGATCAGTGCCGCGCCGCCGGGCAGCAGCAGCTTGCCGGTGATCCCGCCGCTGCTCCCACCGAACCCGGTCGCCGGACCCCGACTCGGCTGGACGGGGACCTTCTTGACCACCTGGAGCATTGTCGAGGCGGTCTCGCCGTCGCGGCACTCCAGCTTGACCCGGTAGTTGCCGGGGCGGGTGCGCTCGCGGACCATCGGCGCGGCGGTGAGCACCCCACGCTGCGGCTGCACCCCGACCGCCCCGAAGGCATCGGAGACCACCGTGGCGCCCACCGAGTTGTCCCGACAACTGGCCCGGATGCCGACCAGGTATCCGGGCTGCACCGTGCTGGGGCTCACCTCGACGAAGATGTCCACCGCCGGAGTTGGTTGGGGAGCTCCGCCGGGCGGCCCTCCGGGCTGCGGCGCTGGCGCGACGGCAGCCGCCCGCTCAGGCGCGGCGAGGGCGGGCGCGGCGGCGAGCAGGGGGCCGGCCAGCACGGTCACCAGCGACAGCGTCACAACGCCGCGGGTCACTGTCACGATGCCCCCTCTCGACGCCGTGCGGCCGTGTCGGGCAGCGGAGCACCCGGCCTGCCGTACCAGTTGGATCCTCTCATTTCCGGTCGCACATCACATCCGATCCGCTGGCGGCGTCGCGTACGCTCGTTTTGCTGTGACCGCCACCGACCATGACCCCGCCGTCCCGCCCGCGAGCCGGACGATCCGCACGTTCCACCCCCGCCGGGGTCGGATGAGCGACCGGCAGACCGACGCGCTGAGCCGGCTCTGGCCCGCGTACGGCCTGGATGTGCCGGACGGACCTGTGCTGCCCGTCGACCTGGCCGACCTGTTCGGTCGCCGGGCGCCCGTGGTGCTGGAGATCGGCTCGGGCATGGGCGACACCACCGCTGCGATGGCTGCCGCCGACCCGGATCGAGATTATCTGGCGGTCGAGGTGCACACGCCGGGAATCGCCAACCTGCTGCACCTGGTGGAGCGCGGTGGCCTGCGCAACGTACGGGTGGCGGAGGGCGACGCGTTGTCCCTGGTCAACGGCTTGCCCGAGGGTGTGTTGGATGCCGTGCACGTCTTCTTCCCGGACCCGTGGCCGAAGTCCCGCCACCACAAGCGGCGGATCATCCAGCCGACGCACGTGGCGCTGCTGCGGTCCCGGCTGCGCCCCGGCGGGATGCTGCACTGCGCGACGGACTGGGCCGAGTACGCCGAGGCGATGCGGGTGACCCTCGACGCGGACCCGGAGCTGGTCGACGCGTACGGCGGCTTCGCGCCACGGCCGGCGCACCGACCGGTGACGAAGTTCGAACGTCGGGCGATCACTGCCGGTCGACCGGTCGCCGACCTGTTGTACCGCCGACGGTGACCGACGAAACGCCCGAACCGGCACGCGGCAGGACGTTCGGGATGCCCGGACGGGGGTCCGGTGCGGACCGGGTTGGCGTACCGGGGCATGATCCAGGCACCATGGACAGGCTATGACGCTCACCGCCGCGCTGCCGACAAGCGCCGACCCCGACACCCTCTTCGACGCGTTCGCCGGTTGGGCGAAGGAGCGCGGCCTCGACCTCTACCCCCATCAGGAAGAGGCGGTCATCGAGATCGTCTCCGGCGCCAACCTGATCATGAACACGCCCACCGGCTCGGGTAAGAGCCTGGTGGCGATCGCCGCGCACTTCGCGGCCCTCGCCGACAGCCGGACGACCTTCTACACCGCGCCGATCAAGGCGTTGGTGTCGGAGAAGTTCTTCGCGCTCTGCGAGGTCTTCGGCGCCGAGAACGTCGGCATGCTCACCGGCGACGCCAGTGTCAACGCGGACGCCCCGATCATCTGCTGCACCGCGGAGATCCTGGCGAACCTGGCGCTGCGCGAGGGCACCAAGGCCGACGTCGGCCAGGTGATCATGGATGAGTTCCACTTCTACGCCGAGCCCGACCGGGGCTGGGCGTGGCAGGTGCCGATCATCGAGCTGCCGCAGGCCCAGTTCATCCTGATGTCCGCCACGCTCGGAGACACCACCCGCTTCGTCGACGACCTGACCCGGCGCACCGGGCGACCCACCGCCGTCGTGCGCACGGCGGAGCGGCCGGTCCCGCTCATCTTCTCGTACGCGATGACGCCGCTGCACGAGACGCTTGAGGAGCTGCTGGAGACCAAGCAGGCCCCGGTGTACGTCGTGCACTTCACCCAGGCGGCCGCGCTGGAACGCGCCCAGGCGCTGACCAGCGTCAACGTCTGCACCCGCGCCGAGAAGGACATGATCGCGGAGGCGATCGGTGGTTTCCGGTTCACCGCCGGCTTCGGCAAGACGCTGTCCCGGCTGGTCCGCCACGGCATCGGCGTGCACCACGCCGGCATGCTGCCCAAGTACCGCCGCCTGGTGGAGACCCTCGCCCAGGCCGGCCTGCTGAAGGTCATCTGCGGCACCGACACCCTCGGCGTCGGCATCAACGTGCCGATCCGCACCGTGCTGTTCACCGGCCTGTCCAAGTACGACGGGGTCCGTACCCGGCTGTTGAAGAACCGGGAGTTCCACCAGATCGCCGGGCGGGCCGGCCGGGCCGGCTACGACACCATCGGCCGGGTCGTCGTGCAGGCCCCCGAGCACGTCATCGACAACGAGAAGGCCCTCGCCAAGGCCGGCGACGACCCGAAGAAGCGACGCAAGGTGGTCCGCAAGAAGCCGCCGGAGGGCTCGATCGGCTGGGGCCAGCCCACCTTCGACCGGCTCGTCGACGCCGAGCCGGAGCCGCTGACCTCCAGCTTCCAGGTCAGCCACTCGATGCTGCTCAACGTCATCGGCCGGCCCGGGGACGCGTTCACCGCGATGCGGCACCTGCTCACCGACAACCACGAGGAGCCCGCCGCGCAGCGCCGGCACATCCGCCGCGCCATCGCCATCTACCGGGCGCTGCGGGCCGGCGGTGTCGTCGAGGAGCTGCCCGAGCCGGACGAGACCGGGCGGCGGATCCGGCTCACCGTCGACCTTCAGCTCGACTTCGCTCTCAACCAGCCGCTCTCCCCCCTCGCGCTGGCCACCATCGAGCTGCTCGACGCCGAGTCCCCGTCGTACGCGCTCGACGTGCTGAGCGTCATCGAGTCGATCCTCGACGACCCGCGGCAGATCCTCTCCGCGCAGCAGTTCAAGGCACGCGGCGAGGCGGTCGCCGCGATGAAGGCCGAGGGCATCGAGTACGAGGCGCGCCTCGAACTGCTCGACGAGGTGACCCACCCGAAGCCCCTGGCCGAGCTGCTGGAGGCCGCGTACGAGATGTACCGGCAGGGGCACCCCTGGGTGGCCGACCACCAGCTCTCCCCCAAGGCCGTCGTCCGCGACATGTACGAGCGGGCAATGACCTTCACCGAGTACGTGCAGTTCTACGGGCTGACCCGCTCGGAAGGTCTCGTCCTGCGCTATCTGGCCGACGCGTACAAGACGCTGCGCCAGACAGTGCCCGAGGACGCCAAGACCGAGGAGTTGATCGACCTCATCGAGTGGTTGGGCGAGCTGGTCCGCCAGGTCGACTCCAGCCTCATCGACGAGTGGGAACGGCTGCGCAACCCGTCCGACGTTGCCGAGGTCGCTCAGGCGCACGCCGCCCTGACCGATCGGCCACCGGCGGTGACCCGCAACGCGCGGGCGTTCCGGGTGCTGGTGCGCAACGCGCTGTTCCGGCGCGTCGAGTTGGCCGCGCTACGCCGCTGGGACCTGCTCGCCGAGTTGGACGCCGAGGACGGCTGGGACTACGACGCGTGGGCCGACGCCCTGGCGCCGTACTTCGAGTCGTACGACTCGATCGGGGTCGGTCCGGACGCCCGCGGTCCGGCGCTGCTCATGATCGAGCAGGGCCGGGAGCGGTGGACCGTGCGGCAGATCTTCGACGACCCGGACAGCGACCACGACTGGGGCATCAGCGCCGAGATCGACCTGGTGGCCTCGGACGAGGTCGGCGCGGCGGTCGTCCGGATCACCGACGTCGGCCAGCTCTGAGGTGTCGATCGGCGCGGTGCCGACCGGCGGCGCCCGACCGAGGGCCAAACAGGGCCGGGGTACGCCGGGCGGCCACGTCCTCGATCCAGCCGAACAGCAGCACCGCCCCGGCGGCCAGTAGGCACACCCCGGTCAGTCGCAGCGCGATCGAGGCCACCGAGTTGTACGGGAGCACCGGCGCGAGCAGCAGGAACATCCCGAGACTGGCCGGGATGTGCCACAGGTAGATGGTGACCGCCCGGGCGTTGACCACCCGGAGCACGGCACCCAGCGGCCAGCCGACCGGACGGGGCCGCACTCTCAGCAGCACGGCGACGAGCGCCATCGACCACAGTGTGGTGCCACCCGCGATGTGGTTGAGGTCGACGGCCCGGCCGGTCACCATGGCGGCCACCACCCAGGTGCCGCCCACCCCGGCGAGGCCGGCCACGAGGCAGCCGTACCAGCGCCACGGGACGCGGTGCAGCAGCCGATCATGGTGGGTGAAGCCCAGCAGCCAGCAGGACAGGTAGGCGGCGACGAAGTAGCCGGCGTGCACATTGCTGAGATGCATCCCGACCGGCAGCGCGGTGGCGACGGCGATGCTGGGCCACGGCCAGCGGCGAAACAGCCACAGCAGCACCGGCGAGAGCAGCACCAACCACAGATAGGTGACGACGTACCAGAGCCCGATGTGGAACACCCAGGCCCAGGAATGTCCGCCCACCGGTGGCACCCGCAGGGGTAGCACCCACCAGAGCAGTTCAGCCCAGCCGGCCACGCCATTCGGCAGCGGACGCCACCCGACGGAGAGCACCACCAGTGCGATCGCGCCGAACGCCCAGTACGGCAGCAGCAGCCGGCGCAGCCGCCGGAGTACGGCCGGCGGACCGTGCCGGTCGAGTGACGCCGCCATCAACGAACCGGCGATGCCGAACATCAGACCCATCGCCGGCACCAGCAGGCTCAACCAGATCCAACCGGTGACGTGGAAGATCACGACGCGGACCAGGGCGATCGTCCGCAGCAGGTCCAGGTAGCGGTCCCGGCCATCTGCGGGGTCGGCGGACTGGACGGCGCGCACCGCCGTACCCCTACCAGGGATGACGACCCTGGACGCCTCACCGATGACCACAACGCACAATAACGTCACAACTAGGACAAAGTTCGCGGCATCGCGAACTCGAGTAACGGGAGCGTCCGGCAGCGGGCGGGCTGTCCCTCCGATCAGCCAGCGTCCCCCGAGAGACAACCCGCCGGACGTCAGGATCCCCGAGGTAACCACCATGCGCGCGGATCTTGGATTGGCCGCTGAGGACGGTGTTCTATCGAAGAACGAGCAGGTCGAGTGCGTCGATGACTGGGCCGGATTCGGTTTGGGCGGCGAGGTGGAGTCGAGCCAGACCGGCGGCGTACTCGTTCTTGGTGATCAGTTGTAGGGGCGTGTGTGCTTCCCGGCGCATGGTGGCCGCGACGTCACGAAGCGACGGCGCCGTGGTCTGCGGGACCTGTTCGAGTGAGATCGTCGTGAAGCCAGCGGCGGCGAAAGCCGCTTCGACGTCGTGCACGCTGGGGTAGGTGTTCAACACGCGGATGGCCTCGGGAAAGAAGCGGAACAGCGTGATTGCGTGGTGGCGGCCAGCGAAGGCGGAGCGGATCAGCACCGGCCCGCCGGGACGCAGCACGCGGCGCAGCTCACGTGCGGGCCGTGACGCGCTGCCCCGCGCGGACCTTGCGGCCAAGCTGGTGCGGGATCCGCAGCTGTTCCTGGTCGCCGAGCACAACGACATAGTGGCGGGGGTGGTGCCGGGCACCTTCGACGGCACCCCGCCTGGACCGTAGTGCGGATGCGGTCGGCGGCTCTGACGAACCACGCAGGCAGGCGGACCAACGACGCTGACAAGAGGGTCCGCCCGCCGTCCGGATGCCTCGTGGCGCTCCGATCGGCTGCCATCGGCTGGGCGGCGGGAGCGATCGCTGCCACGCCGTTGCCAACGCCCCGGGTACAGGCCACCTTCGGCTGGACCGGATACGGGCAAATCGTCTGGTTGGCAGGAGGCGGCGATCCCCTCAACTTTGCTGGGCAATGTCAGACCTGTCGATTAGAATGTATGTACTAATCAAGATCCTGACCTGGGAGGACGCCCGTGACCGCGCCCGCCTCCACGCCCCTCACCCCCTACGCGACACTGCTCGGTTTCACCCGCTACGTCGACCGCACCGGCCCCACCAAGGCGACCTTCGTGGGCGGGCTGCGCAAGCAGCGCGCCAGCCGGTCCGGCTTCAACCCGCACGGCCAGTTCGTCAAGGCACTCAAGGCCGACATCGCCTTCCACACCGGCGGCACCCACCTGGCCGGGGTGGCCGACATCGTCAAGCCACGATGGCGCCCGCTCTACCAGGCGCTCGTCCCCGGCGCCACGACCTGGCTTCGCTCCCTCGGCGAGCCGGCCGCCGTCGATCTCGCCCAGACCCGCGACGCCCTGGCCATGCTGGGCGACCTGCCCGTCAAGATCAACCCCCACTTCGGGGTACGCCACGCCGACGGCCGCGCCGAAGCGGTCCGCCTGCACTTCGACGAGGCCCCACCGAGTGAGGAATCGGTGCTCGCCACCCTGCACCTGATGGCCCGACACATGGACGCGGTGCTCCCGCACGCCGAGCCGGTCCTGGTGGACGTCCGCCGCGGCCTGGCCCACCGCATGCCCACCGACGCCAAGCCCGACCAGATCGAACGATGGCTCTCCGGCGAAGCCGCCGCCTTCCGCGCCATCTGGTCCACCGCCGCCT
>NZ_JBEYSL010000354.1:0-7482 GCF_040642735.1 Micromonospora sp. NPDC047753
CGACGAGGGTGCGTACGTGCACTACGTCGAGGGCTGCACCGCGCCGCTCTACTCCTCCGACTCGCTGCACAGCGCGGTCGTGGAGATCATCGTCCTGCAACAGGTTGAACAGCCCCGGAAGCAGCCCCTGGGCCAGCACCGCGATGATCACCGCGTCGCTGAAGCCCGGCCGGCCGCCGCCGCCGGCCGTACGCACCACCGGCCGGTACTCGGGGCGGCGGTGGATCCAGGTCAGTAGATCGACCGAGGGAGACTGCCGCTGCCGGGGGTTGATGGTCAGCCGGATGGGCAGCCGGGCTGCGGCGTCGCTGTCGGTCACGGTCTGTCTCCCGGTCAGTTGGAGGAGGGTCGGAAGGTGACGTCGTCCCCGTCGGCGGTGGCGACGCCCGTGACGGTCAGCGCGTCGTCGTCGGTGAACGGTGAGCTGCTGCCGAAGTAGGTGGTGGTGCCGCTGACCTGCACCCTGCCCTGGGTCTCGACCGGGGTGGACACCCGGGCGGTGCTCGGGCCGGTCAACTCGACGGCGATTTTCGGGTACTCCAGGATCTTCCAGGTGACCTTCTGCGTGGTGCCGCCGTAGTAGCGGAACGGGCAGCCGGGTGGGGCGGCCACGGTCTGCTTCGCGCACTCGTCCAACCAGGCGCGTACCCGGGCCTCGACCGCGTCGATCGCGGCCGGCTTGAGCACCGGCGCCAGTTGCAGGGTGGCGGCGGTCTCCCCCGGGCCCACCAGCACTGTCGCGCCCGGCGTCTCGCTGAGCGCGCTGGCCGGGCCGGTCGCGGTGTAGCCGCCGGGCAGCAGCACCAGCGGAGCGCCCTCGGTGGCGACCGGCAGCTCCACCCCGTTGAGCCGCACCCCGGGGTCGGCGATCGCGGCGTTGAGCGGGGTGGGCCCACCGCTCAACCGCCAGCCGTGGAAGAGGCCGGCGGTGGTCTCGTCCTCGCGGCGCAGGGTGAGGGTGCTGCTCTGGCGCACGTCACCCAGCCGGTACGCCACGGTGGCGGTGGCGGTGTCGCCGTCGCGCTCCAACGAGCTGATCTCGACGTCGGTCGGTGGTTGGTAGCCCTTGCCGCGCAGCAGTTTGGCGAGAAGGTCACGGTCGGTGCCGTTGCCCTGGTCCGTCAGGTAACCGAGGGCAGCCTCGCTGTCCCGGTCGGCGAGCGCGGAGAAGTAGCCGTCGATCGCCGCCTGGGGGCGGAAGAACGCCCACTGCACCACGCCGAGGCCGCTGGTGCCGAGGCAGGCGACCAGGGTGACGGCACCGACCAGCAGCAACGTGCGTCGGGTGCCGACCGGGCCGGAGTCGTTGAACAGCCGGTCGACGGTGACGGGCTCGGTTGCGCCGGCGGGCGTACCGGCCACCGAGGCCCGCTCCAACGCGTCGAGCCGCAGCTCGTGCGGCGGGTGGGTGGCGCAGACCGCCTCGTCCCAGCCGCTGCGGCCGGTCTCGAAGGACAGCCGCCGTTCCAGGATGCGCCGCAGCCCGTCGGCGTGCCCGGTGAGCACGGCGCCGAGGTCAGCCCGGTACTCGGCCGCGCGCACGTCGCGGGCGTGCAGCGGCAGCACCACGTACCGCATGGTGAGCAGCACCGGCCAGAAGAGAACGAAGACCACGAAGTTGGTGCCCGGATGTGGGAACGTCCGCATCAGCCAGGTCGGCAGGGCGTGCGCGAGGGTCAGTGGCAGGCCGACACCGCGGACGAAGGCGCTGGTGATCTCGTCCCCGGTGCGCCAGTGCACCAGCTCGTGGCTGAGCAGCGCGGCCACCTCGTCGTCCGGTTCGGCCAGCACGGCGGTGGTGACCACCACGTGCCGGGCGTACGTGCGGGCGTTGCTCAGGACCGGGTCGTCCTCCATGAGCAGCCGGGGCACGCTGGGCAGGCCGAGCCGTCGGGCGCAGTCGTCGAGCACGGGGCGCAGCCGCGCGTACTCGCGGCGGCTGGGCTGGCGCGCACCCGAGACGACCAGCAGGCGGGGTTCGAGCAGCACCCGGTAGAGCGTGTAGAGGCCCCGATCAGCGCCGCCGCGACGACAGTGCCGATCAGGCCGGTGAGCAGCGCGAAGGGCTCGTCGGCAACGCCCATCCAGGGCAGGGCCAGCACGGCGAGGAAGCCGACCAGGAAGCCGATGGCGAAGCCGGCGACGCCGCCGAGCAACCCGCCGGAGCGGGTCAGGAACGCCTCGACCAGGGGGCCGATGAGCGGGACGTCGCGCAGCACCTGGGGCACCTGGTCGTCGGCGCCGGTCCCGACGGCGAAGAGCCCGACGACACCGAAGGTGAGACCGCCCCAGAACGCCAGGAGCAGCGCGACCGGCAGGTAGAACCAGGTGGCGAGGAACGCGCCGAGCACGCCGCGCCAGTCCCGCAGGATCCCGGCACGCAGCCAGACCAGCGCGCTCGGGTAGCCCGGCGGGCGGTCGGCGAACCCGCCGGTGGGTGGCGGGGTGTCGGCCGACGGCGGTTGGGCGGCCCGGACGTCGAGCTGCGGCACGGTCGGCGGGGTGTTCTCCGGCGGCACGGTGGGCGGCTCGGTCATGAGCGCTGCTCCTTCTCGGCGGGCGTCGTCCACTGTCGGGAATGGACAGCCAGAGCAGGCTATCGAGGGCGTCTGATGTCTGCCACACCGTTTCGGGGGATCGTCGCGCACCCGACACTCCGCGTCACGCGTGCGGTGCGGCGGTCCCGAAGGGGACCGCCGCACCGGAGCGGGTCAGAGCGCGAGGCAGTTGGGTCGCACCGGGCCGTCGACCAGGGCGCCGCGCACGATGGTGTACGCCGTGCCGTCGAGCACCAGGCCGAGGTGCCCCACCACCCTCAGCGGGCAGTATGACTGGATCAGCACGTTCGTCGCGCCGTCGTTGACGGCGGCGTTTCCGGTCGGGCGGACCAACTCGTCCTGAAGGGTGCGGATGGTGGTGTAGCGCACCGCGCCCGGGGTGTCGTCGCCGGCGTTGAGGTCGGCGAGGAAGGCCGAGCCGATTGTCATCTGTTGGCAGGCCACGACACCGGCGCAGCTGCCCAGGCCCAGGAACGCCACGATGTTGGCGACGTACGTGCCGTACTGGGGTGTGCCCAGGCTGACGTAGCGACCGACGGTGGCCGTGCCGCCGAGCCGCTTGAGGTAGTACCTGCTGACCAGGCCCCCTTCGGAGTGGGCGACGACGTCCACGCTCGCCGCGCCGGTGGTGGCGCGTACCTGGTCGACGTAGCTGGCGAACGCGCGCGCCGAGGTGGGGATGTCACCGAGGCCCAGCCCGGGTAGTTGGTAGATGAAGGTGCGGTAGCCGTCGGCGCGCAGCCGGGCGGCGATCGGCTCGTACGCGACGGCGACGCCGCTGAGCCCGCCGACCACGATCACGGGGTTTGCCGCCGCGGCGGCGAAGGGTGTCGTGCTGGCGGCGGTGGTGGAAGCGGGGGCGGCGGTCGCCGTGGCGGTGGACGCGAGAAGCGCGGCGGTGGCGAGGGCCAGCACGAGGGCGGTCTTTCGGAGCAGCATGGCTGCACCTCCGGGGGGAGGCACCCGGCGAACCGGGCAGGTGGGTGGGGGTGTCCGGTCGACCGTGCGACGATCATGCCCGCAACAATTTAGAAACGTCAATGACTTGTTACGCGCCGGTAACCCGTTGTTCCGGCGGGGGCGTAAACGGTCATACCGCTCCGCTCCATATCGGACACCGCCGGTCGCTGGCATGCTGTGGCCGTGGCTGTCGACGAACCCACCGAGCGCGAGCTGCGGGTGATGCCGTGGTGGCTGGTCCTGGTCGGCCTGCTGGTCGCCATCGCCCTGGGCTGGCTGGTGCTGGACCTGCTGCTCAGCGAGGCCGACCGGGCCACCCAACCGGACACCCGCGCCACGTTGCGCATCGACGCGATCCGCACCGGCCTGACCGTCGTCGCCGGCACCGGCGGAGGGCTCGCGCTGCTGCTCGCCGCCCGACGCCAGTGGATCGCCGAACGCGCGCAACGGCACCAGGAGAGCGTCGCCGCACGCGACCAGGTGCACCGGGACCGGGTGCAGGCGCACGCCGAAACGGTGGCCGAGGCCGCGCAGCGCCACCAGGATCGGCAGTCCGGGGCCGCCGAGCACGACGCGGCGGAGCGTCGACTGACAGAGCTCTACACCCGGGCGGTCGAACTGCTCGGCAACGACAGCGCGGCGGTACGCCTCGGCGGCCTGCACGCGCTGGAACGCCTCGGCCAGGACAACCCGGGGCAGCGCCCGACCATCGCGGCGGTGCTCTGCGCGTACCTGCGGATGCCGGCACCTGACGGCGAGCCGCGCGAGACGGAGGTCCGGCGCAGCGCGCAGCGCGTGCTGACCCGGCACCTGCGCGCGGGCGACGCGGCGCACTGGCCGGAGCTGAGGCTCGACCTGGCCGGCGCCGCGCTCGTCGACTTCGACGCCGCCGGTTGCACGCTCGTCGACGCGACCTTCACCGATGCGGTGTTCACCGGCACGACCACCTTCGCGGGCGCGACGGCGCGGGGGCGGCTGCTGTTCGGTGCGGCAACCTTCGGTGACGTGGTCTTCGACGGGCTCGTGGCCGACGGCGAGGTCGTCCTCGACGGCGTCCGCGTCGGCGGCGCGGCCAACGTCGACGGCGCCGCCTTCTCCGGCGGTCTGTCCTGCCGGCGAGCCGGCTTCACCGGCCCGACCTCGTTCCGCCGGGTGACCTTCGGCCAGCCGACCAGCTTCGACCTGACCCGCTTCGAGGAGGTCACCTCGTTCCGGGAGGCCGTCTTCGAGGGCGCCCTGTCGATGGAGCACACCGAGTTCGGCCGGTCGGCCAGCTTCCACGCCGTCCGCTTCACGAACATGGCGCTGTTCCGTTGGACGGTGTTCGGCGCGGAGGCGCTGTTCGACAGGGCCCGCTTCGTCGACGCCGCGAACTTCGGCCGCGCCCGGTTCCACAGCATGGTCAGCTTCCGTGACACCGAGTTCAGCCGGCCACCGCAGGTCGAGCAGGCCCGGGCGATGGCAGACAGTGGTCACCGCTGGCCGGAGGGCACGACAGTGGAGCGCCTCGACGACGAGTGGCTGCTGCTGGTCGACCGCTGACCGGCCGGTGGGCTCTCAGCGCGGCGCGGCCGGCGGGGTCGTCAGCGCGGCGGGCGCAGGCCGTCCAGGGCCACGCCGAGGACCCGGTCACGTTGCTCGGGTGACGGGAACTGGGCCATGGTCAGGCCACTGATCAGCCGCACCACGTCGTCGAAGCCGATGTCGTCACGCACCACACCGGCGACCTGCGCGCGACGCATCAGCGGCTCACCGGCGGAGAAGATCTCCGCCCGGCAGCTGGTGAAGATCTCGGAGTCGTGCAGCAGTTGCTCGGCGAGCGCCCGCTTGGTGGCGACGTACGCGACGAAGCGGTGCAGCCAGGCGACGAGCGCGTCCCAGGGTGGCAGCTCGGACAGACCCTCGGCGGAGTGGCACAGCGCCCGGACCTCCTCGACGTAGACGGCCTCGAACAGGTGCCGGCGGGTCGGGAAGTTGCGGTAGAGCGTGCCGATGCCCACGCCGGCCCGGCGGGCCACGTCCTCCAGGGAGGCGGCGGCGCCGTTCTCGGCGAACGCCTCGCGCGCAGCCGCGATCAGGGCGTCGTAGTTACGCCGCGCGTCGGCCCGCTTGGGCCGCTGGGCGAAGACCTCGGGCGCCTGCCCCGGGCTGGTCATGACGTGCGTCACCTCACTCTGCTTGCATCCGGAGGACGCCCTCCGCTAGCTTAGCGGAGGCACCCCTCCGGAATCCCGGAGGCCTGCCTCCGGTTACTCTACCTCGGGACCCGCCCGATCGCCGCCTGGCCACCCCGATCGCCCGGACCCCGACAGACCACCCGTCACGGACGACGGGCGACAAGCCTTCATTCCCGTACGTAATCAGGGAGTTTTCTCTCGTGGCAGTGACCTCCCGGCGCAGCTCGCGTCGGCTCACCTTCACCGTGCTCGCGGCCGGCGCCGGGTTCTTCGCGATGCTCCAGTCGCTGATCACCCCGGTGCTGCCGACCATCCAGCAGGACCTGCACACCACCCAGAACACAGTGACCTGGGTCCTGACCGCCTACCTGCTCAGCGCGTCGATCTTCACGCCGATCCTCGGACGCGTCGGCGACATGGTCGGCAAGGAGCGGATGCTTGTCGTCTCGCTCGCCGCCCTCGCCCTCGGCTGCCTGCTGGCCGCCATCGCGCCGAACATCGGCATCCTCATCCTCGCCCGGGTCGTGCAGGGCATCGGCGGGGCGGTCTTCCCGCTGTCCTTCGGCATCATCCGCGACGAGTTCCCGGCCGCCCGGGTCTCCACAGCGGTGGCCGCCATCTCGGCCATCGTCGCCGTCGGCGGTGGCCTGGGCATCGTGCTGGCCGGCCCGATCGTCAGCACCCTGGACTACCGCTGGCTGTTCTGGATCCCGATGATCGTGGTCGGACTGACCGCCGTGGCCGCGCACCTGTTCGTGCCCGAGTCGCCGGTCCGCACCCCCGGTCGCATCGACTGGCGCGCCACACTGCTGCTCTCCGGCTGGCTTGTCGCGCTGCTGCTGCCGATCAGCCAGGGCGCCGCCTGGGGCTGGACCTCCACCCGGGTGCTCGGCCTGCTCGCCCTCGCCGTGGTGCTGCTGGTCGGCTGGCTGGTCACCGAACTGCGGTCGAAGAACCCGCTGATCGACATGCGGATGATGCGCCTTCCCGGTGTCTGGACCACCAACCTGGTCGCCCTGCTCTACGGCGCGTCGATGTTCTCCATGTACGCGTTCCTCCCGCAGTTCCTGCAGACCCCGACCGCTGCCGGTTACGGCTTCGGGGCGAGTATCAGCCAGGCCGGTCTGCTCATGCTCCCGATGGTCAGCGCGATGTTCGTCGCCGGCGTCCTCGCCGGTCGACTCCAGGCCGTCTTCAGCGCCAAGGCGCAACTCGCCACCGGTGCCACCTTCAACGTGGCCGCCTCCGCGATGCTCGCCACCGCGCACGCCACCCGCTGGGAGGTCGCCATCGCCGGTGGCCTGGTCGGCCTCGGCATCGGCCTGGCCTTCGCCTCGATGGCCAACCTGATCGTCGCCAGCGTGCCCGCCAGCCAGACCGGCGTGGCGACCGGCATGAACGCCAACATCCGCACCATCGGCGGCGCGATCGGCGCGGCAGTGGTCAGCGGCGTGATCACCGCGCACCCCCAGGCCAACGGTCTGCCCCGGGAGGCCGGCTTCACGACGGGGTTTCTCGTCCTCACGGCGATCGCCCTGGCCGCCGCGCTCGCGGCCCTCGCCGTCCCGTCCGCCCGGCGGGCGTCGGCCGGTCGCCGGCCGTCCGCCGCGACGATCGTCGAGTCCGAGCTAGCCGGCGAGTTCGCCACCATGCCGGCTACCCGCTGACGGAACGCGTCGCGGCCCGGGCGGTTCGCCGCCCGGGCGATCGCCCGCAAGATCAGCATCGGTTCGTCGTACGAGGGCCGCGACATGATGGCCGTAAAGATCTCCGACAACGTCGGCACC
>NZ_JBEYSL010000355.1:0-7450 GCF_040642735.1 Micromonospora sp. NPDC047753
CGCACTGAACGTGGTTGTCAACGGCTGGTTCGTCTGGCGCTGGGCGCAGGAGTGGGCGCCGTACTGGCAGGAGGTCTTCCGGCGCGCGTCGCGCGGCGACACCTCCGCCGACGGCCTGCCACTCCCCAGTGAGCAGGCGAATTCTCTGCTGGTGGCGATCCTGCTGATCGCCACCGCGCTCTGGCTGGCGTACGAGGTGCCGACGATGGCCTCCGGCGGGCAGACGGTCGGCAAGCGGGTCATGCGGATCCGGGCGGTGCCGATGGCCGCCGACCAGCCGCTGGGCGTCCGCCGGGCGCTGAGCCGCTGGAGCACGATGGGCCTGCCGACCCTGCTCTGGTACTGCGCCGGGCTCGGCCTGGTGCTGCAACTGGTCGACGCCCTCTCCCCCCTCTTCGACCACCCCCTGCGCCAGGCGCTGCACGACAAGCGCGCACAGACGGTGGTCGTCGAAGTCCCTCAACACACCGACACCGCCCCCTCGAACGACCATAACCAGCCCCCGGGAGACACCCCATGACCGACTCCGGACGTCACCAGCCGGCGCTGCGGCTGACCCGCGTCGACCTGGACGCGCTGCCCAGCTACGTGCCGGGGCGCAGCCCCGCCGACCTGGCCCGCGAGTTGGGCCTGCCGGAGGCCATCAAGCTGGCCAGCAACGAGGTGCCGTACGGCCCGCTGCCCGGCGTCGTGGAGGCGGTCACCGAGGCCATCACCACCTCGCACCGCTACCCGGACATGGGCGTGGTCGCGCTGCGCGACGCGCTGGCCCAGCGGTACGGGGTGGACGCCGACCGGATCGCCACCGGCTGCGGTTCGGTGGCGCTGGCCGAGCACCTGGTGCGTGCCACCTGCCTGCCCGGCGACGAGGTGCTCTACTCGTGGCGGTCCTTCGAGGCGTACCCGATCATCGTGGCGACCAGCGGCGCGACCAGCGTGCGGGTGCCCAACGACGCCGGGCACGGGCACGACCTGGCGGCGATGGCGGCGGCGGTGACCGACCGGACCCGGGTGATCTTCGTCTGCAACCCGAACAACCCCACCGGTACGGCGGTGCGCCGCGCCGAACTGGACCGGTTCCTCGACGCGGTGCCGGACGACGTGCTGGTGGTCATCGACGAGGCGTACCGGGAGTTCGTCACCGACGCGGAGGTGCCGGACGGTCTCGACTACCTGGACCGGCCGAACGTGGCGGTGCTGCGCACGCTGTCGAAGGCGTGGGGGCTCGCCGGGCTGCGGATGGGGTGGCTCGTCGCCCAGCCGGTGGTGGCCGCCGCCATCCGCAAGGTGGCGACTCCGTTCTCCAGCAGCACGGCAGCCCAGGCCGGGGCGCTCGCCGCGCTGACCCAGGTGGCGGAGATGGAGCGCCGCTGCGCCCTGGTCGTCGCCGATCGGGACCGGGTCACCGAGGCGCTGCGCAAGTTCGTGCCCGAGGTGCCGACGAGCCAGGCCAACTTCGTCTGGCTGCCGCTGGGCGAGCGGGCCGTGGCGTTCGGCAAGGCGTGCGAGGCGCGCGGGGTGATCGTGCGGCCGTTCGCCGGGGACGGGGTCCGGGTGACCATCGGCACCCCGGCCGAGAACGACGCGTTCCTGGCTGCGGCCGAGGCCGCGCTGGCCTGACCGTCGCCGGCGGTAGCGCACCCACCCACAGGCAGGGAATGACGGCGGGCGGGGCAGCACGCGGCTGCTCCGCCCACCAGCGCCCCTAGGGCGCTCCGTCGACCACCGCCAGTCGCCACTGCGCCTCACCCTCGACTCCGACGGCAAGGTCGGTCGAGACGCCCTTGTCGACGTAGACCTGCGACAGGTTGGGCACCCCGTCGCAGGGATATCGCAGCGGAGCCGCGGTCTTCACGTCCAGTGCGATCCGGCCTCCTCCCGTGCAGACGAAATACACGGTGAAACTGGCCCCACTGGGAACGACATCTGCGATGGTTGCTTCCTTCTGCTCCGCCAGCGGGCCGGCCAGCAGCACCCGGCCGGGCGGAAACCATCCCGTCGGCGCCTCCGTGGTGGGCGCAGGCCGACTCGGCCCGGTGGGTGCGGGCGGGTTGGTCGGCACCGCCGATCGTCTCGCCGTGTCACCGGTGCAGCCGCTGACCATCAGCAGAGGGACGACCGTGCCGATGGCCAGGCATACGGCGGAACGACCAGCGCGCATCTCGCGTCTCCAATCCAGGCCGGACGAGCATGCTGAACCTCACCTCGGTCGTCAAGCTGCGAGAAGTAAGCGTCGTTTGTCCAACTTTGCGTTGTTTCTGCCCTATCTTCCGAAGTAGCCGGCCGTGCCGAGGACTCACGCCGGCTCACTTCGAGAAAACGGGGTAACGAACAGTGCGTACTGCCAAGATCTGTCTGGCCGGGACGGCCGCAGCGGCGATGGTGGGCTTCCTCGCCGCGCCGGCTGCCGCCGCGCCCACCGACACCACCGACACCACCTTCGAGGTGCTCGCCGGCACCCTCGACATCGTCGCGCCGGCCACCGCCGACCTCGGCGACGGTGCCCCCGGTGGCGTCATCACCGGCCAGCTCGGCGTCGTGACGGTCACCGACTCGCGAGGTGCCGCCGACGCCTCCTGGGTCGCCTCGGTGACCGCGAGCGTCTTCCAGACCGGCGGCGGCTCACCGCCCGAGACGGTCCTCCCCGAGGAGATCGACTACTGGTCCGGCCCGGCAACGGCCACGACCGGCACGGGCACCTTCACGCCGGGGCAGGCCACCGCCGGCGACGCCCAGCCGCTGTCCAGCGTCACCCCGCTCACGGCGTTCACCCACAGTGGCGGCACCGGGGGCAACACCGCCAGCTGGAACCCCACCCTGGACGTCAACGTCCCGCTGGACAGCATCGCGGGCGTCTACACCGGCACGGTGACACATTCGGTGGCATAGCCGCCGGGGGCGGTCGACCATCGCTGTCGCCCTCGCCCTGTTCTGCCTCGCCGGTCCGGGTCTGTCGACCCGGGCCGGCGCGGTCGAACCGGAAGCGGGATCCGACGACGGCACCATCGGGATCCGGTTGTTGGAAGCCCCGACCGAACGCCGCAGCGACCCCCGGGCGCTGCGCTACATCGTCGACCACCTACCGCCGGGCACCACAATCAAGCGGCAACTGCTGATCGTCAATCGCACCGACCAGACCCGTCGGGTCGACGTGTATCCGGCGGCCGCGACCCTGGAGGATGCGGCGTTCCGCTTCGGCGAGGGTCGCGCCGAGAACGAGCTGACCTCCTGGGTCACCCTCGACGAGCGCTCAGTCGAGCTGGAACCATGGGGAGAGACCCGGGTCCGAGCGACAATCACGGTGCCACCGACCGCCTCCCAGGGCGAGCGGTACGGGGTGGTCTGGGCATCCACCGCCTCAACCCCCCGGGCCGGCGGCGAGATCACGCAGGTCCACCGGGTCGGAGTCCGGATGTACCTCGACATCGGGCCCGGTGGCGAACCCGCCTCCGACTTCTCGATCGGCGAGGTACGCCCGGCCCGCAGCCCCGAGGGCGAACCGTCGGTGACCGTCCAGGTCAGCAACACCGGAGGCCGTGCCGTCGACCTGACCGGCGCGGTCATCCTGAGCGATGGTCCGGCCGGCAGTCGGGCCGGCCCGTTTCCGGTCGGGCAGGGCGTCACGCTGGCGCCGGGCGCCTCCGGGCACGTCATCGCCCGACTCCCGAACACGTTGCCCAACGGTCCCTGGAAGGCGGAGGTGAACCTGGAAAGCGGCCTGGTGAAGCGGAGCATCGCCGCGCAGGTCACGTTCCCCGACGCTGGTCAGGTCGGGAAACGGGGCAATGTCGTCTCCCGGATGTTCTCCGGGTGGACCGTGGTGGCGACAGCAGTGGGGCTGCTGCTGGTCGTCGGCCTCGCCATCCTGGCCCGCCGGTCCCGCCGGCCTTGGCCTCGCACCAGCCGCCCGAGGGAGCGCACCCCGGCCGGCCGTTGATAGCGGGCGTGCCAGCCCGACCACCGTCTCCGGCCGGCCCGTCAGCTCAGCCTGTTGCGGCGGGCGGCGAACCAGCCGGCGACGATCAGGGCCGCGCCCAGGACGGCGAGGAGCAGCGCCGACCCACCCGACCCGGTGACCGGCAACTCACCGCCGTGACTCGGTGTGGGCTGGGGCGGCGCCGTCGGTGTGGACGTGGGCGGCGGCTGAGTCGGAGGCGGTGTCGGCGACGCCGGCAGGATCTCGAAGGTGACGCCCGTGTCCGCCGACGGCTCGGCCCGGACGACGCCGAACCCCTGCGCCGAGGCGGGGCCGGCGGCCAGCACCGGCGACACCGCCAACGCCAGGCTCGCGGTGGCGGCGAGCGCCCCGCCCACGAGGTAGTTGGCTGCTGTCCTGGCCATGCGCCGACCCCTTCCACCGGAAACCTGAACCGTGAAAAACGTACCCTTTCACGACAAAGGGAATGGAATGGTTCGGTGTTCCGAGCCGGAAGACGCCACGATCAGGTGGCGGCCAGGATCACCGTCTCGCCGGTGTAGAAGTAGCGCCGGTCATCGCCGGTGGGGTCGACCGGCCTTCGGAGCCGCTCGATCGCGACGAAGCCGTCCTCGGCAGTCACCGCCCCGGGCGCCCAGCCGGTCCCGTCCGACCCAACATTGAGCGCGAATCGGGACAACTGCCTACCGGTCACCGGATCCAGCGTCACCAGATCGTTCGCCTCGGTCAACAGGTGCACCCGGCCAGGCTGCCCCGCCAGCACCCGCGCCCCGTCCAGGCCCGCGGAGCGCCACAGCTCGGTGGCCGTACGCGCCGATCGACCCACAACGACCCCGTCGAGCACGGCGACGGACTGCTCACCGACCAGCGCGACGCCGGCCGGATCCAGCGCGGGAGCGGCGACCGGCGACCCGGCAGTCAACAACCAGCCCCGGCCGCCCTCGACACCCGGTCCGGCGGTCCGCAACCCCAGACAGTCCGAGCCGCCGGTACGACATCCGAGTGGCGTCACCACAAACCCGTCCGGGCCGCCCGGCGGTCGCCAACGCTCCCGCACCTCGCCCGTGGCCACGTCCCGGAACTCGACAGTGGCCGCCCCGGCGCAGGTGTCCAGACCGATCAGCAGCCCGGTGGCGCTGGTGCCGACATCGCTGCGGCACCTGCCGGGCAGCGCGACCCGCCACAGCTCCCGACCGCCGCTCAGCTCGACCCCACGCGCCTGGGCATCCCCGGTCACCACCAGCACGATCCGCCCGTCGGGAAGGTCGGTGAGCTGGAGCCCGGGCGCATCCCAGACGGTCGCCGCCCAGGTACGACGTACCGGCGCCGTGCTCTCGACAGGCTCCGGGCCGTCGGCTCGCCAGAGCACCCCGCCGGTCCGGGCGTCGAGTGCGACGAGCTGCCCGTCGGACCAACGGCTGACCACGGTACTGCCGCTCGCCACCACCCCGGTCAGCTCCGCCGGCCAGCGCCGGTACGACCAGTACGGGCTGGTCCGGTACCGGCCGTCGACCGGCCGGTCGGCGTAGACCTGACGGTGTGCGGCGTACACCCGCAGTCTTCCGTCGACGATCAACGGGGCGACCGGCAACCGACCGATCACTCCGGCGGCCGGTCGGGCCGGGGCCGGATAGTCGGCCCGCGCCACAGTACTCACCTCTGCCGGTGCGAGGACCCGGTGGACGATGACCGCGACGGCTGCCGTCGCGAGCAGCGCCGCGACCGCGATCGCGAGCCGTCGCCGGCCTCTCGGGAACCTCATGCCGCACCTCCGCCCGGCACCCTACCCAGCGGAGAGGGCCGGACCCCGTTCAGGTCACGGCGACGGCTGACCGCCTGGCGCTCAGGCGGCTTCGACGGAGCCGGCGGCACCGGCCGCGACGGCGAGGTCGGCGAGATCACGCCAGAGCGCCGCCTCGACCGCCCGCGCGGCCAGCCCGCCGAGCAGCAGCGCGACCACCCGACCGTACGGAGCGGTCGGCACCGCCTCGTGGGTCACTGTGACCGCTGTGCAACCCCGACGGCGGCGGCGGACCGGCCGCAGGCTCCAGGTGATGCGGTAGTCGGCGCCGGTGCCGGAGGAGCAGAGCACCAGTCGCTGCGGTGCGAGCGCCTCGACCACCAGGAACTCCTCGGTCAGCGTGGCGCCGCCCGGCTGGACCCGTTCCTCGCGCCAGGAGGTGCCCGGCCCGAACGAACCCGGGGTGAGCACCTCGATCGGGCCGGCTGCGGTCAGCCGGGCCGCGCGGCCAGGCAGGTCGGTCAGCAGACGCCAGACGTCGACAGCGTGCGCCTCGATGATCCCGGTAATCGCCACCGTCGACATGCCACCCTCCCGTGTCCCCGACGGTACGCGGAGTGAGGGCCGGACGGGGCCCCCGGAGCGGAATTTCCACCCCCCGGGGGCCACGTTGTCCGATTGGGCGGTCGCTTCGGCACCGGTCGTCGTCGACCGGCGCCGAAGCGCCGGTCAGCGCTCGAAGCGACCGGCCCGAATCGCGCCGATGAACGCTGTCCACCCCGGCGGGCTGACCGCGAGTGTGGGACCGGTCTGGTCCTTGGAGTCGCGGACCCCGACCAGACCATGGACGTCGACCAGGTTGTCCGCCACTTCCACGCAGAGCCCCTGGTCGTTTGAACGGCTACTGGTACGCCAGACCGCGCCCGCAAGATCGTGCATCGTCGTTACCTCCGTGTGCGTCGGGATTGCCCCACCGCTGTGGACGGGCATTGGGCCCGGCCCGTGTGGGACCACTTGATCCGCGTGACCAACGGCGCAACGAGGGCTCTTGATCGCACCCGCTGTGCGATCAAGAGTCCCGTGAACGAGACGACTCGAAGACCAGATGGTCAGAGCACTCCGGAGGGGTCGCAGTAATCCGACTCAGCAGAGGAAAGCCGCTGCTGGGCTGTGCCGCGGCGGCGGCTTCAACGGGCCGGACGAACCGTGCCGGACACCTCGCCGAGGGCGATTGTGGTGCCGTCCGGGCCGGGCGCCGTGGCGGTGATGGTCACCGTGTCGCCGTCGTCGAGGAAGGTACGGCTCTCGCCGCCCACGGTGACCGGTTCGGCCCCGCCCCAGTGACCGAGGTCAGCGTCTTGCCCTCACCGGTCTTCATCTCGGCGATGTTGCCGAAGTGAAGCGCCGCGCCGCCCATCACCTGGACGTCGTACGGGCGCTGGCCGAGCACCCTGGCGGCCGCCTCACGGGCCACCGCGAACGCCTCCGGCAGCAGGTCGTCGAGGGTCTCACCCTCGTCGAGCCGCTCCCGGAACTGTTCGGTCATGCCGGCCAGTTCCTCGTCGGTGAGGTTGACGTAGTCGTCCTCGATCGAGCTGACGGCATTGGCGATCGCCTTGAGGCGGCGCACCATGCGGCCCTCGCCCGCGTTAAGGACCTTTTCCAGAATCGACACGGATCAACGCTCCCCTAGACAGTCTCGAACCATCGTAGGCGCTTCATCGGCGCGATGGTCACTGGTGGCGGTGCTCGACCCCGCCGAACCCGACATA
>NZ_JBEYSL010000356.1:0-7439 GCF_040642735.1 Micromonospora sp. NPDC047753
CCGCTGGGCCTCGCAGGCCGAGGACGACCAGTGGATCCAGGTCGACCTCGGCGCGGCGGTCGACTTCGACCGGGTCACCATCGTGTGGGAGCAGGCGTACGCGCTGGACTACCGCGTCCAGGTCTCCTCCGACGGGAACGCCTGGAGCGACGTGACGTCGGTCAGCAACGACACCCCACTGGGCAGCCGCGCCACCCAGGTCGAGACGTTCGCCAGCCAGACCGCGCAGCACCTGCGCATTCAGACCGGCGCGCGGGTCACCTCGTGGGGCGTGTCCATGTGGGCGCTGTCGGTGCAGCGGCAGGCCGAGCCGGACGTCGACCTGGCGCTGCGCCGGACCGCCACCGCGTCGTCGTCCGACGGCGACTCCAACGGCCCGGGCCGGGCCGTCGACGGCAACCCCCGGACCCGCTGGTCGTCACAGTTCGAGGACAACCAGTGGATCCAGGTCGACCTCGGCGCTCCGGTCAGCTTCGACCAGGTCACCATCGTCTGGGAGCAGGCGTACGCCCGCGACTTCGTCATCCAGGTCTCCGACGACGGGCAGCGCTGGACCGACGTCAAGGCGGTCAGCAACAAGATCACCGAGCTGAAGATCACGGTGAACGGCGTGCCGGTGTTCGCCCGGGGCGGCAACTGGGGCTGGGACGAGTTGCTGCGGCGGGTGCTGCCCGACCGGCTGGCCGACACGGTCGAGATGCACCGCGACATGAACTTCACGATGATCCGCAACTGGCTCGGCAGCAGCAACCGTGAGGAGCTGTACCAGGCCTGCGACGAGCAGGGCATCCTGGTGTGGAACGACTTCTGGCAGGCCGGGGCCTTCCTGCCCAACCCGCCCGGCTACGTGGACATCGCCGCCGACACCATCCGGCGGTTCCGCCACCACCCGAGCATCGTCGTCTGGTGCGGTGCGAACGAGGGAGACCCGCCGCCGATCGTCGACGCCGGGCTCAAGCAGGCCGTCGCCACCGAGCACCCCGAGATCCTCTACATTCCCAACTCCGCCAGCGGCATCGTGAGCGGGCGTGGGCCGTACGGCTGGGTCGACCCGACGACATACACCGACAAGACGATCTACGAGGCGGACTCGTTCGGCTTCCACACCGAGATCGGCATGCCGGTGGTGTCGGTGGTCGAGAGCATGCGCAACCTCGTCGGGGACGCGCCGGAGTGGCCGATCGGCGAGGTGTGGAACTACCACGACTGGTCGACCATCGGTAACCAGCGTGTCGGCACGTACCAGGCGGCGATCGACGCGCGGCTCGGTGAGTCCGCCTCGCTCGACGAGTTCGCCAGCCGGGCGCAGTTCGTCAACTACGAGAGCCACCGCGCCATGTTCGAGGCGTGGAACGCCAACCTGTGGCAGGACGCCACCGGTCTGCTGCTGTGGATGTCGCACCCGGCGTGGCACAGCACGGTCTGGCAGACCTACGACTACGACCTCGACGTGAACGGCGCCTACTACGGCGCCCGCAAGGGGTGCGAGCCGGTGCACGTCCAGGCCGACCCGGGCACCTGGCAGGTCCGGGTGGTCAACCACACCGCCGCCCCGCTGAGCGGGGTCACGGTGAGCGCCCGACGCTACGACCTGGGCGGCCGTTCGTTGGGTTCGCCCCAACGTCAGCGGGTGGACGTGGCCCGCTCGGACACCACGGCGGCCTTCGCGCTCGCCGCGCCGAACGGCGGCGGGCTGCACCTGGTGCGACTGGAGCTGCGGGACAGCCGGGACCGGCTGCTCGCGGAGAACACCTACTGGCGCTACGACAGGGCCGAGCAGTTGCGGGCGCTCAACGACCTGCCGAGCACCCACCTGTCGACGTCGTCGAGCACCGTACGCGTCGTGGGCGGGCGCAACACCGTCACCACGACGGTCCGCAACCAGGGTCGTACGGTCGCCGCCCTGGTGCGGCTCGCCGTGCGCGACAAGAGCGGTGAGCGGGTCCTGCCGGCCCGCTACGACGACAACTACTTCTGGCTCCTGCCGGGGGAGACCCGTGAGGTGCGGATCTCCTGGCCGGCCCGGTCGGGCCTCGCCCGCCAGGTCACGGTGACCGCGCAGGCCTACAACTCCTAGGGGTACGCGGTGGGAAGCGGTGCCGTGCGGCTCCGCTTCCCACCGTCGGCCCGTGCGCCGCCACCTGATGCGGGTGTTTAGGTCCGTTGTCGCACCTCGACTCGGGGCCGAGATTCATGCTGGACGGGTGACACGGTCCGGTTCCACGTCCGGCGCGGTACGGGTCGCGTTCGCGTTCTGGATCACGCTCGTGGGCACCACGGTGCCGACGCCGCTCTACCCGCTCTACGAGTTGGAGTTCGGGTTCTCGTCGTTGACAGTGACAGTGGTCTACGCGCTGTACGCGCTCGGAGTCGTGGTCGGGCTGCTGGTCTTCGGTCGGCTCTCCGACCAGATCGGCCGACGCCCGGTCATCCTCATCGCACTGCTGCTCTCGGTCGCCGCCGATGCCATCTTCCTCGCCGCCGTGGACCTGGCGATGATCATCGTGGGCCGGATCCTCGCCGGGTTGTCCGCCGCGCTGATCATCGGTACGGCGACAGCGGCGTTGGCTGAGCTGATCGACCCTCGGCACCCGAAGCGTGCCGCCACCGTGTCGATCTTCGCTAACCTGGGTGGCCTGGCCACCGGCACCCTGCTGTCCGGGATCGTGTCGGACGTGGCACCCGAACCGCTCCGGCTGCCCTGGGTGATCGTGCTGGTCCTGGCGGTGGTCGCGATCATCGCGCTGCGCGGGGTGCCGGAGACGGTCCGGGAACGTTCGCCGGTGACCCTGCGGGTGCAGCGGTTGCACGTGCCGGCCACCATCCGCGGTGCCTTCATCCGTTCGGCGATCACCGCCGGCGCGGGCTTCGCCGCCCTCGGGGTGCTCACGTCGGTGAGCGGGCTGTTCCTCGGCATGGTCCTGCACGAGACCTCACACACAGTGGCCGCGCTGGTGGTCTTCGTGGCGTTCACCGGTGCGGCGTTCGGCCAACTGCTGACCCGCGTGCTGTCCTCGCGTGCCGCACTGGCCAGCGCCTGCGCCGGCCTGGTGGTGGGGTCGGGCCTGCTGGCGTTCAGCATGTGGATGGCGTTGCTGACGACGCTGCTCATCTGCGCGGCGATCATCGGGGTCGCGTCCGGGGTGGCGGTCGGCGACGGCATCGCGACGATCACGATGAAGACCGAGCCGCAGCACCGGGCCGAGGCGGTGTCGACCTTCTTCGCCATCCTGTTCGCCATGCTCGGTGTGCCGGCGGTCGCCGTCGGTCTGCTGATCCAGACGATCGGCCTGCGCCCGGCCGGCGAGGTCTTCAGCGCGGTGGTGGCGGTGCTCGCGCTGGTCGTCCTGCTCAGCCTGGTCAGGGGCGGCCGGACCCGGCCCGCGAGCTGATCGCCCGGCCGGCTTGTTCCGGGTGCCAGGGGTGCCTCGTCAGCCATTCACCGAGGTCTTGCGGCGGTCATCGTATACAACATACGCTCCCCGAATCGCCCACTTGAGGAGCTCTCCATGACGAACCTCTCCGTCCGCGAAACCAGCCGGGTACTCCGGGCCGCCGTGGCGGCGGCCGCCGTCGTCTGCACCGTCGTCGCCTGCTCGCCGGTGTCGAACAACGAAGGCGAGACGTCCGGCGGCGACCAGTCGGCAGGCCAGGATTCCTTCGGTACGCCCGCCGACCCCGCCGCCGTGAAGCAGGGCGGCAAGCTGGTCGTCGCCCTCTCCGCCGAGCCCGACGCGCTGGACCCGACGCTGTCGAGAAGCCTCTACTCCCGCTACGTCTTCCAAGCCATGTGCCAGAAGCTCTACGACGTCAACGAGCAGGCGCAGGTCGTACCGCAGCTCGCGACGGCCCTGCCCACCACGAGCGGCGACGGCCGGACGGTGACAATTCCGCTGCGGCCCGGCGTGCGCTTCGCGGACGGCACGGCGTTCGACTCGGCCGCGGTGAAGGCCACCCTGCAACGCCACCTCACCAACGCCCGGTCGGCGCGCAAGAGCGAACTCGGCCCCATCGACGGCGTCGACACCCCGGACGCGCAGACCGTCGTCCTGCGGCTGAAGCAGCCGTTCGCACCGCTGCTCGGGGCCCTCGCCGACCGAGCCGGCATGATCATGAGTGCCCAGGCGCTGCGGACCAAGGGCGACGACTTCGCCTCGGCGCCCGTCTGCGTCGGCCCCTTCAAGTTCGCCAAGCGGGTGCCGCAGAACTCCATCGAGGTGGTGCGGGACCCGAACTACTACGACGCGAGCAAGGTGCACCTGGACGCCATCTCGTGGCGGATCCTCACCGACGCCAGCATCCGCGCCGCCAACCTGCGCTCCGGCGACGCGCAGGTCGCCGACTCGGTCTCCACCCAGGACGTCGCCTCGCTCCGGCAGGACGCGGCGGTCTCCGTCCTCCAGTCGCAGTCCCTCGGCTACCAGGGCCTGACCATCAACGTCGGCAACGTCGACGGCGTCGGCACCGCGGCGAAGCCCATCAACCGCCCCCTCGCCCAGAACGCCAAGGTGCGGCAGGCCTTCGAGCACGCCATCGACCGCAAGGCCCTGGTCGACGCGGTCTTCAACGGTCTGCACGCCGCCGCCTGCTCCCCGATCTCGCCCGCGAGCACGTTCTCGTCCCCCGAGGCGCAGACCTGCCCGGCGCACGACCCCGCCAAGGCCAAGCAGTTGCTGGCCGAGGCCGGCGTGCAGACGCCGTACGCGGTCACGATGCTCGCCTCGAACACCCCCGACACGCTGCGTCTCGCGCAGGCGTTGCAGTCCATGGTCAAGGACGGCGGATTCGACCTGAAGATCAACCCGGTGGAGTACTCGTCGCTCCTCGACGAGCAGGACCGCGGCAACTTCGAGCTGCTGCAACTGGGGTGGAGCGGCCGGATCGACCCGGACGCCAACATCACCAACTTCGTCGGCACCGGCGCCAGCCAGAACGTCGCCGGCTACAGCAATCCGCAGCTCGACACCCTGCTGACCCAGGCCCGCCAGGCCGGTGACGTCGAGGAGCGCAGGAAGCTGTACGGGCAGGCGGTCACACTGCTCCAGCAGGACGACGCCCTGATCTACCTCTACCGGCAGCGCAACCTGACCGCCGTCAGCAAGCAGATCCAGGGCCTCCAGGTCTACCCCGACGGCGTGATCCGGGCGGCCTTCGCCGGCTTCGGCAAGTAGGCCGTCGTGGCCCGATATCTGCTCACCCGCGCCTGGCAGTCGGCGCTGACCCTGCTGTTGTCGACGATCGTGGTCTTCGTCGGCGTACGGGCGCTGCCCGGCGACCCGGCCCTCGCCCTGGCCGGCGAGGACCGGTCGCCGGAGGCCCTGGAGGCCATCCGTCGGCACTACGGGCTGGACCAGCCACTGCCCGTGCAGTTCGCCCAGTACGTGGAGCGCATGGCGCAGGGCGACTTCGGGGTGTCGATCCGCACCGGCACGCCGGTCTCGTCGATGCTCACGACCGCCCTGCCGGTGACCGTCGAGCTGTCCGTCCTGGCGATCCTCATCGCGGCGGCGCTCGGCGTCGGCGCCGGGGTGCTCGCGGCGGTCCGGCGTGGACGTCCGGCGGAGTGGCTGGCCAACGGCCTGGCCCTGATCGGCCTGTCGGTGCCGCACTTCTGGCTGGGCCTGCTGGCGATCCTCTACCTGTCAGTGGCGACCGGGCTCTTCCCCGCCTCCGGCTTCGTGCCGATCCTGGAGGACCCCGTGGACAACCTGCACCACATCGTCCTGCCGGCCGTGATCCTCGGCACCGGCCTGGCCGCCATCATCATGCGACAGACCCGGTCGGCGATGCTCGACTCGCTCTCCTCCGACTACGTACGCACGGCCAAGGCGAAGGGCCTGCGACCTCGCGCCGTCATCACCCGGCACGCCCTGCGGAACAGCCTCATCGTGGTGGTGACAGTCGTGGGTCTCCAACTCGGCGGGCTGATCTCGGGCGCGGTCGTCACCGAACAGATCTTCGGGCTGCCGGGCTTCGGCAAGATGACCATCGACGCGGTGTTCCAACGGGACTACCCGGTGATCCAGGCCGTCGTCCTGCTCACCGCGGCGGCCTACATCGTGATCAACTTTTTCGTGGACCTGCTCTACTCGGTCATCGATCCACGCATCCGGGTGACGGGAGATCCGGCATGACCGTCCTCACCGTACCGATCGCGGAGACCGGCACCGCCAGCATCACCCGGCGTACGCGGGTGCTGCGGCGGCTGCGGCGCAACCCGCTCGCCGTGGTGAGCTTCGTCGTGCTCGCGCTGGCGGGCGTCATCGCGCTGCTCTCGCCCTGGCTCGCGCCCTACTCGGTCGACCAGACCGACTTCGCCCGTACGTTCGCGCCTCCCGGCACCGCCGGGCACCTGCTGGGCACCGACGACCTGGGTCGGGACGTCCTCTCCCGCATCATGCTCGGCGCGCGGGCGTCGTTGCAGGTCGGGCTCCTGGCGGTGGCCACGTCGCTGGTCATCGGGGTGCCGCTCGGGCTCGCCGCCGGCTACTTCCGGGCCTGGGACGCGGTCATCTCGCGCTTCACCGACCTGCTACTGGCGTTCCCGTTTCTGATCATGGCGGTGGGGTTGGCGGCCATCCGGGGCGCCAGCCTCGGCAATGCCGCGGTGGCCATCGGCATCGCCCAGATCCCCGGCGTGATCCGGGTCGTCCGCTCGGACACGCTGCGCCTCAAGTCGCTGGACTTCGTCGCGGCGGCCGTCGTGGACGGCGCGAGCGACCTGTGGGTGCTGGCCCGGCACATCCTGCCGAACGCGACCTCGGTGATCCTGGTGCAGGCCACCGTCGCCATCCCGGCCGCGATCCTCGGCGAGGCGGTGCTGTCCTTCCTCGGTCTCGGCATCCAACCCCCGGCGCCCAGCCTCGGCACCATGCTCGCCACCGCCCAGCAGTTCGCCGCCCGCGCACCGTGGGCCGCCGTCTTCCCCGGCGTGGTGATCATGGGTCTGGCGCTGGCGTTCAACGTCTTCGGTGACGCCCTGCGCGACGCCCTCGACCCGAAGGGAGACCGGCGATGACCACCGCCCCCGCGCCCGTGCTGGAGATCCGCGACCTGTCGGTGTCGTTCCCGACCGAGACCGGCACCGTCTCGGCGGTCGACGGGGTCAGCCTGGACCTCGCAGCCGGGGAGATCGTCGGGATGGTGGGCGAGTCGGGGTGCGGAAAGAGCGTCACCGCGATGAGCCTCGCCGGGCTGCTCCCGGGCAGCGCCCGGGTCACCGGGTCGGTGCGCCTGGACGGCACCCAGCTGGTCGGCGCCCGCGAGTCCGCCCTGCATCGGGTCCGCGGCCGGGAGATCGCCTACATCTTCCAGGAACCGATGACGTCGTTGAACCCGGTGCTCACGACGGCCTCCGGTACGCCTGGCACGACGGCCCCCGCCGTTGGCGGGTCGGCGCTGCCGGAGCTGACGCTCTCCTGCTTCACCGGCGGCGCCCC
>NZ_JBEYSL010000357.1:0-7363 GCF_040642735.1 Micromonospora sp. NPDC047753
GACCGTCCGGTCGGCCCGGCGGCGCAGCGCGGCCACGGTCAGCCCGGCGTCGGCCCCGCGGAGCCGGCCGGCCAGCGCGTCGCGTTCGGCGGCCACGATCCGCTCGGCCGCATCCTGGTCCCGACGCTCGACACCGTGGCGCGCCACCGCGCCGAGTCCGCCGATGTCGACGACCACCACGCCGTCGAGTCGGGCGACCGCCGGATCCACGTCCCGGGGCATCGCCAGGTCCAGCACGAACAGCGGCAGGTCCGGGCCGCGGGTCAGCCGGCGACGTAGCGCCGGCGCGACCAGCTCAGCGGTGAGCACCGGGTCCGGTGCGGTCGTCGCTGTCACCACGACATCGGCGGCGGCGAGAGCCGGCACCAGGTCCGCCGCGGGCACGGGCCGCACGCCGTACGCCGAGACGAGCCGGCGGATGCCCTCGGCGCCGCGCCCGGCGACCGCGATCGGTCCGGCGCCGGCGCGGCTCAGCGCGGCGACGGCGATCCCGCCCATCGCCCCGGCACCGACCACCAGGGCGGGGCGGCCGGCGAGGCCACCGGGCAGGTGTCCCGCCGGCACGTCGAGGGCGGCGGTCACCGTGCTGGCGCCGCAGCGCCCGATGTCGGTCTCGGCCCGGACCCGTCGGCCGACCCGCAGCGCGTGCTGCACCAGCTCGTGGGTCAGCCGGCCGGCACTCCCGTACGAGACCGCGGCCCGGTACGCGGCCCGCACCTGCCCGAGGATCTGCGCCTCGCCGACCACCATCGAGTCCAGGCCGGCGGTGACGGTGAAGGTGTGCGCCACGGCGGCGTCGTCGTAATGCGCGTACAGGTGCCGGGCCAGCACGTCGGTCGACGCGTCGGCGTGCGTGGCGAGCGTCGCGCCGATCTCGCGCAGCCCGGCGTGGAATCCGCCGACCGCCGCCCACACCTCCACCCGGTTGCAGGTGGACAGCACCACCGCCTCCTCGACCGCCGGCCGGTCGAGCAGCGTGCGCAGCAGCCCTGGCAGGCTGGCGGATCCGACCGCGAGCCGTTCCAGTACGTCGACCGGAGTGGTCCGGTACGAGGCGCCGACGACGAGCAGGTTCATGGTGCACCTCCACGAAAGCGGCCGGTCCCGGCCACCGGCGGACCCACGACGAGCGGGCCGACCGGTGACCGGGACCGGCGGACGGTCAACGGGCGACCGGTAGCGCCACAGCGGCGGGCGGCGGTGCGGGTGTCAGGTTTTCCTCGGGTCGGTTGCGCTGCACCAGCCACCTGCCCCACCAGAACAGCCCACGGGCGAGGCATACCAGGGTCACGGCGAAGAACAGCGTGTAGACCACGTTGAACACCATCAGCAGGCCGTAGACCATGCCGACGCTGGCACCGAACATGAACTGCATCCGGGGTGCCGCCGGGGTCGTGCCCGGGTCGGTGATCATGTAGTTGGTGAACAGGACGAAGGCCACCCCGGTCATCGGGACCAGCGCGGCGACCAGCGACACGTCCCAGATGAAGTGCCGGAGCACCGCCTGGATCACGAACGCGCCCAGCCAGCCGACGATCAGCGGCACCTTCTTGGTCAGCATGGCGTTGAGCACCGTGCCCGCCGTCACGATGACCACCGGGATCAGAATGCTGATCACCCCGGGCACGTTCTCCGTGAAGTGGTACGGAGGGGCGATGTTGACCCAGGAGAACACCAGCAGCGTGATGGTGATGCCGAAGTTGGACGGGTTCATGAAGTGCCGCATCCGGCCCTTGATCGGCGCTTGGAGCACCGCCTTCTGACCGACCGCCACGACCACCGCGAACGCGATGGGCCAGAAGTTGTCGTTGGCGTACAGCAACATGTTCGCGGCCAGCGCGGTGATGTGCGCCGGCAGCAGGAAGGTGTAGACCCCCCACGCGCCGTTGCCGCTGAAGGCCGCCGGTCGCTTCAGCGCCCGCGCCGAGACCATCTCGACGATGATCTCGGTGCCGTATCCGACCGCCAGGGCCAGGATCGGCCACAGCCAGGGCTGCTCGAAACCGAGCACGGTGTAGCCCAGGATGTTGAAGACCGTCATCGACATGGCGAAGTTGCGCAGCGCCAGGTAGCGCGGATCCTTGCTGTCCACCCGCGGTACGGCGGGCCGGTCCGTTGTGGGCGTCGGCTGCGGTGCCGTCGCGGACGGCGTGACCGGGGTGGCGAGGGACAGCTCCCTGGTCGCCTCGGGTTGCTTGACGTCCGTCATCGCTTGGTCAACTCCTCGGCTCGACTGGTCAGCATGAAGTCGTGCCACCCGGCGGTCAGGTCGAGCGTCTGCCGGTGGGTGGCACCGGTGAGGTCACGCCAGAACAGCTCGGCCTTGACCGGCCGGTCGCCGGCGGCGCCGAGGCCGAAGAACACGTCGAAGCTGCGCTTGCCGGAGTGACCCCCGCCCCCGTCGAGCTGGGCGAGTTGGGTGCGGCCGTCGGCGGTGGTGACCCGCACCTGCGCGCCGTACGCCGGTGAGGAACCGTCGCCGGACAGCGTCGGCCGGGTCAGCCGCAGCCCCAGGAAGTTGCCGTTCCCGGGCTTCTCGTTGCGGTAGTAGGCCGGCGCACCCCACTGGCGGGCCACGGCGAAGTCCTGGCCCCCGTCGCCGTTGGTGTCGGCCACCGCCACACCCCGGGTGGGAATGGGTAGGGCCAGACCGAGTTCCTTGCTGATGTTGGCGTACCGGCCGTTGTCCTCGCGTACCCAGAACGCGAGCTCGTTGTCGCCGGCGATGTCGTCACCGGGTTCGGCCTTGGGCCACATGTCCGGGTCGGAGAGCAGCAGGTCGTTGCTGATCGCCAACTCCTGCAACCAGTTGAACCGGTTGATGGTGCCCTTCACGAAACCGGTGGCCTGGACGACCGCCAACCGCCCGCTGTTGTCGAAGTCGGCCATCTTGGCATCCCAGCCCCAACCGATCCACGCCATGTTCTTGGCGGAGGCCTGGTTGCGGAACGGCGCCTCGCCCCTGCTCAGCATCTTCCGCGCCTGCTCCGGCGTCGAGGCCGTGTTCTGCCAGAGGAAATTGCTCTCCTCCAGACCCCAGGACTCGGTGATGTTGCTGACGAACGCGTCGAACCGTCCGCGCCCCTCCAGGTCGGCGAAGTCGATGGACATGCCCTTGAACGAGTCGTGCCCGAGCACGAGTGACTTCGGGGTGATCGGGTCGCGCTGACCCTCCACCAGGTCGAATCGGATCTGCCCCGGCCTGGACCGGTTGTGGAAGAGCCGGTCCTGTCCGAAGTCGTTGGCCAGGTACAGCTCCGGAAGCAGATCGCCGTCCAGGTCCGCGGAGCTGGCGCCGAGCGTCCAGCCGGTGAAGAACTCCGGATCGCCGCCCACCTGCCTCTCGTAGCTCACCGAGGGCGAGTCACCGGTGGTAGCGCCGGTCCACCGTAGGAGGTACGCGCCACCGGCGTTGTGCGCGTGCGACATCGAGTGGTTCATCTGCACGTGCGGCAGGCCCTGCGGGTCGAGGACCTGGCTGTCCGGGAAGTAGTTGAAGATCCCGATGTCCGGACGGCCGTCACCGTCGAAGTCGGCCACCGCGACGGCGTTGGTGTTCCACAACGGACCGCGGTAGAGGGGGCCGGTGGTCTGCTGCGGGATCAGCTCGACCGGGTGGTACGCCGCGAGGCTCAGCGAGGTCACCCCGGGGCGCTGCAGGAACAGCACCGGCGTACGGCCCCAGTAGTAGACGAGCAGGTCCATCCGGCCGTCGAGGTTGAAGTCGCCGGGGGTGCAGCCCATCGGGGCGATCGCCGGACCCATCGGCAGCGGGGCCGGATCCAGCACGAACGGCGCATACGTGGCACCGCTGTCCGGGGCCGGGGTGACAACCGCCGCGTCGCTGCGGGTGTCGACAAGGCACAGGTCGTTCGCGCCACCCTGGCCGTCCAGGTCGTTGAGCGCCACTGCGGCGCCGACCGACGAGATCCAGGACCGGATGTGCTCGTACCGGGGGTTCACCTGACGCACGGTGCGCTGCGGCAGGCCGGGCGGCAGCGCGATCGGTCGTTCGGTGAACGCGTATCGGGAGGCCAGCGCGCTGCGCTCCTCGGCAGAGGCCGAGGGCAGCCGGGCCACCGAGAACAGGCCGGCGACCAGCACCAGGACGAACACGGGTGGAATCAGTCGGCGCAGGATGCCTACGGATTGCGGTGGCAAGTGTCCCCCTCGGGTAGACGGCGCCGGGACATACGGGTCGGCCGGCAGCGGGCGGTGCGGTCGGACGCGGCGTCTCGGTACGAACCATCGCCATGCTTTCGTCCGGCGCGGCGCGGTGTCTTCTCAGGAATTGCTCTCGGAGCTGTTTACGGCGAAGCGCGCACGGATGAAGAAATGTTTTCCGAAAGCGGCGAGTGCCACTGCTCACAACGGTTGTGACTCGGAAGGAAAGTGCCCGGAAACAGTCGTGGACGGCGCCGTCCCCACCCGGCGGACCGGGCGGGGACGGCGGCAGAGCACTATCAGTCGGGCAGGCCGACGCGCATGTGCAGGCCGCCGCGCACCCGCAGTGACAGCATCGGCTCAGGCACCACCGGGCGACCCGCCGGACGGGTCAGGCGCAGATCCCGCACCAGCAACGCGGTGGCGAAGGTGGCTTCCATCAGACCCAGGTGATTGCCCACGCAGAAACGGGGCCCCGCGCCGAACGGGATGTACGCGTACCGGGGTCGGTCGACGGAACGGGCCGGGTCGAATCGCTCCGGGTCGAATCGCTCCGGGTCGGCCCAGAACCGCGGGTTCCGGTGCAGGGTGTACGTGCAGATGAGCACATCCGCGCCCGCGGGGACGTGATAGCCGCCCACCTCGTCCTCGGACAGGGCCTTGCGCGGCAGCAGCCACACCGGCGGGTAGAGGCGCATCACCTCCTCCAGCACCATCGAGGTGTAGCGCAGCCGGCCCAGGTCGTCCATGGTGGGCAACCGGTCACCGAGCACCGAGACCACCTCGGCGCGCAGCCGTTCGCGTACCTCGGGGTGCCGGTCGAGCAGGTACAGGGTCCAGCTCAGTGTGCTGGCGGTCGTCTCGTGGCCGGCGAGCAGCAGGGTGACCAGTTCGTCGCGGAGCCGCGCGCGCCCGATGCGCGGATCCCGCTCCCGGCCGGCGGAGGCGATCAGTCGGGACAGCACATCCGCCCGGCCGTCGTCGGCACTGCCGCGCTCAGCGACCAACTGGTCGACGATTCCCTCCAGCCGCCGCCGGGACTGCCGGAACCGCAGCTGCCGGGGCAGCGGGAGCACCGGCGGCACCGCGCTCAACGTCGCCAGTTCGAACATCGCCTGGTCCTGCACGGCGGCGAAGTCACCGCCGATGGTCGGAAACCGGCCCAGGTCGGTGTCGAGCAGAGTACGGCCCAGCACCCCCAGCGTCAGCGAGGTCATCTCGTCCGACATGTCGACGACGTCGCCGGCTCGGCGGCGGAGCCGCTCGACCAGGGCCGCGGCCTCCTCCGCCACCTGACCGGCCTGGGCGGCGATCCGCCGGCTCTGGAACGCCGGCTGAATCACCTTGCGCTGCTTGCGCCACAGCTCACCCTCGCTGGTGAGCAACCCGTCGCCGAGCGCCCGCCGGGCGTGCACCAACCCGATGCCCTTGTGGTAGTTGGCGGCGTTGTCGGCCAGCACGTGCTTGGCGTGGTCCGGGTGGTTGAAGAAGTACAGGCTCTTCGGGCCGACGGGCAGGCGCGCCGCGTCGCCGTACCGTTGCGCGGCCGAGGTCATCATTCCCAGCCGGTCGCGATTCATCACCAGCAGCATGCGTAGCGCCGCGAGGCGCGGCGGACCGGGCGGCGTCCGGCGGGCCCGCGTCGCGACGCTCACGTCGTGGCTCCGCTACGCGCACGCTCCAACTGGCGGAACTGACCGTCGACGAAGACCAGCGCATCGTCGGCGTTGCGGTCCAGCGCCACCAGCCGCCCGATGAAGATGCTGTGGTCCCCGCCGTCGTACGCCTGCCACAACTCGCACTCGAAGTGCGCGATCGCGCCGACCAGCAGCGGTGAGCCGGTCCGGCTGCCGGGCTGCCACTCGGCGAACTCGAACTGCTCCCGGCCCAGCGGCCGGCGCCGGTCGGCGAAGTAGCGGGCCACCGGCTCCTGCGCCGCGCCGAGCACCGAGACCCCGAACTGCCCGGCCTCGGTCAGTGCGCCGTGCATCATCGCGTCCCGGCCGACGCAGACCAGGGCCAGCGGCGGATCCAGGGAGACCGCGGTGAATGAGTTGGCCGTCATGCCGTGCGGGGTCGGGCCGCCTACGGTGACCACCGTGACGCCGGTGGCGAAGGCGGCGAGTGCCCAGCGGAGTGTCTTCGGGTCGGTCACCAGGCCGGTGGGTTGGGGATGAGCAGTCACAGTGACTCCTGGGGTCGCCGGTCAGGCCCGTACGCCCACGGCGTACGGCTTGAGCGCGGCCTCCAACGCCTCGGGCACCCGGGTGGGGACGGTGCGGGTGTTGGGGCCGCGCATGCACGCCACGCGCTGCGAGCCGCGGGCGACGAGGAGTTCGCCGCCGCCGGTGTCCAGCCGGACGTAGTCGAAGCCGAACTCGACCTGGGTCTGCGCCAGCTCACGCAGATGCATCCGGACGGCCAGCTCGTCGAAGGCGGTGATCTCGGCGAAGAACTCGCAATCGACCCGCAGTGTGAACAGCTTGAGATCCGCCCGGAGGTCAGCCAGGACCGCCGGTGCCTTCTCCTTGAGGAACATCTCCCGGCACCGCCCCTGCCACCGCAGGTAGTTGACGTAGTAGACGTTGCCGACGAGGTTGGTCTCTTCGAACCCGACCGTGTGCCGGTACTCGAACCAGCGCTCCACCGTCGTCACCTCCCCTCGGTGAGGATCGCGAACACCACCGGCTCGTCGACGCCGCGTACCGCGGTGACGAAGGCCGCCACCCGCAGCTCGCCGGCCCCGAACACCGTCCAGCCGGGACGCGGCGAGGGCAGCAGGGTCAGCGGTCCGCCGGGCTGGCCGCCGGACTTCTGCACACACTCCAGCGCCGTCCAGACCCGCGTCGCGGCCGTGTCGGCGTCCTCACCGGTGTCCGCGGCAACGAGCCGGGCCAGGCCGGCGTGCTCGCCGAGCAGGCCGTCCCACACCGCGTCGTCGCGGTGGAGCACCGTTTCGACGTCGCAACCGAGGGCCCCGGTCGCGGTCACCGCCAGTGTCAGCCGCGCGCCGTGCGCCACTGACAGCGTCCGCCCGCCCGCGATCTCCGGGCGGCCGTCGGGGCGGTAGGTCACCTCGACCGGCTCGCCGGTCGAACGCCGCGCCGCGATCCGCGACCGGGCCCGCCGCACCGCCAGGTGCCCGCCCGGCTGGTCGACCGGCTCGGTCGGGCCGTCCGGCTCGACCGCCACGGCCACC
>NZ_JBEYSL010000358.1:0-7355 GCF_040642735.1 Micromonospora sp. NPDC047753
GTACGGCCGCAACGTGGTCAACGTGACCCTTGTCGACATCCGGGCCTGGGACACGATGGGCGAGCTGGCGGTGCTGGTGGTTGCCGCGACCGGGGTGGCCAGCCTGATCTTCGAGCGCTCCCGCACCGGGCCGCGGCCGCGCCGGCCCGGTGCCGAGCAGGAGGAGAGCGGACGCGGTCGGCCGGTGTGGCTGCGCGGTGGCCCCACCCTCTACGAGGAGCGCCGCTCGATCGTGTTGGAGGTGGTCATCCGGCTGATCTTCCACACCGTGGTGCTGTTCTCGCTGTTCCTGCTCTTCTCCGGGCACAACGCGCCGGGCGGCGGGTTCGCCGGTGGGCTGGTGGCGGGTCTCGCCCTGGTGGTGCGCTACCTGGCCGGCGGCCGGTACGAGCTGACCGAGGCGGCCCCGATCGGCGCCGGCGCGATCCTCGGCGCCGGGCTGGCCATGGCGGTGGGCAGTGGCGTGGTGGCGTTGCTGCTCGGCGGGTCGGTGCTGGAGAGCGCGAAGGTCGACCGAACCCTGCCACTGATCGGCGACGCCCATCTGGTCACGTCGCTCTTCTTCGACATCGGCGTGTACCTGGTGGTGATCGGGTTGGTCCTGGACATCCTGCGCAGCCTCGGTGCCGAGGTGGACCGGCACATCGAGGCCACTGGGACGGCCAGCGGCGGGTTGGCCGTCGACAAGGGGGACCGGGCATGACGGCGAGCGGTGCGGGGCCGACGTTGGTGCTGGTGCTCGCCGTCGCGGTACTGGTCGGGTGCGGGGTGATCCTGCTGTTGGAGCGCAGCCTGACCCGGATCCTGCTCGGGGTGATCATGCTCGGCAACGGGGTGAACCTGTTGATCCTGTTGGGCGGGCGGTCGGGTGGGGCGCCGATCGTCGGTACGGGTCCGGTGGAGCGGATGAGCGACCCGCTGCCGCAGGCGATGGTGTTGACCTCCATCGTGATCACCTTCGGGTTCACCGCGTTCCTGCTCGCTGTGGCGTACCGCAGTTGGTATCTGTCCGGGGACGACGAGGTGCCCGACGACCTGGAGGACAGGCAGATCATCCGCCGGGCCGGACGCAACGAGGTGGGTACGGTCGATCACGGTGGCGAGGGCCCGAACGGAGACCCGGAACAGGTCGATCCCGAGCCGGCCCGGCGACGGCTACGACGCGGGGACGAGTCGTGATGCGCGCCCTGGTGCCGCTGCCGGTGGTGGTGCCGCTGCTCGGTGCGGCGCTGACCCTGCTGCTGGCCGGGAAGCCCCGAATCCAGCGCGCGATCAGCGTGCTGTGTCTGAGCGGCACGCTCACGGTGGCGGTGGTGCTGCTGGTGCAGGCGTACCGGTACGGGCCGGTGGTGGTGGCGGTCGGGGGGTGGCCGCCGCCGGTCGGCATCGTCCTGGTGGCCGATCAACTGGCCGCGCTGATGGTTGTGGTCTCGTCGGCGGTGACGCTGTGCGTGTTGCTGTACTCGGTGGGCCAGGGGCGCAGCGAGACGAGCGAGACGACCCCGGTGTCGATCTTCCACCCGACGTACCTGGTGCTCACGGCGGGTGTCACGAACGCGTTCCTGGCCGGTGACCTGTTCAACCTCTTCGTCGGGTTCGAGATCCTGCTGGCCGCCAGCTTCGTGCTGATCACCCTGGGGGGAACGGAAACCCGGATCCGGACCGGGTCGACGTACGTGGTGGTCAGCATCCTCTCCTCGATGATCTTCCTGGCGTCGGTGGGTCTGGTGTACGCGGCCACCGGCACACTCAATCTCGCCCAGCTCGCCCAGCGTCTCGACGACCTGCCCGGCGGTGTCCGACTGGCCCTGGAGCTGATGTTGCTACTGGCCTTCGCGATCAAGGCGGCGGTCTTCCCGCTGTCGGCCTGGCTGCCGGACAGCTACCCCACCGCACCGGCTCCGGTCACGGCCGTCTTCGCGGGTCTGCTCACCAAGGTGGGCGTCTACGCGATCATCCGTACCGAGACGTTGCTGTTTCCGGGTGGGCGTGCCCACATCCTGCTCATGGTCGTCGCCGGGCTGACCATGGTGATCGGCATCCTCGGCGCGGTGGCCCAGTCCGACCTGAAGCGCCTCTTCTCGTTCACCCTGGTCAGTCACATCGGCTACATGATCTTCGGGGTGGCGTTGAGCACCGTCGCCGGCCTCTCCGGCGCGATCTTCTACGTGGTGCACCACATCACCATCCAGACCACGCTGTTCCTCGTCGCCGGCCTGGTCGAGGAGCGTGCCGGCAGCACCGACCTGCGTCGTATCGGCGGGTTGGCCCGGGTGGCGCCGCTGCTGGGTGTGCTCTTCTTCATCCCGGCCATGAATCTCGCCGGAGTACCACCGTTCTCCGGTTTCCTCGGCAAGCTCGGCCTGCTCCAGGCCGGGGTGGCCGCCGGCGGGCCGCTGCCCGGGGTGCTGGTCGCGGCCGGCACGCTGACCAGCCTGCTCACCCTGTACGTGGCGTCCCGGGTGTGGAACATCGCCTTCTGGCGCGCGCCCCGGCTGGCCACCAGCGAGCCGGTGATCCAGCTGCCGAGGCTGATGGTGGGCGCCACAGTGGCCCTGGTCGCCCTCGGGCTGGCGTTGACAGTGCTGGCCGGTCCGCTCTTCGACGTCACCACCGACGCGGCTTCGGACCTGCGGCTGCGCACCCCGTACGTCCGTGCCGTGCTGCCGGGCGGTGTGCCGTGACCGGCCCCCCGGAGCCGGCTCCCGACACCCCCGGGCCCGCCATGGTGGGGCGGGGCCGGCTCGGGCGCTGGCGGGACCAGGCGGTGGCGCTCGGGTGGCTGGTGGTGGTCTGGATCCTGCTCTGGGGTGACGTCAACTGGGCCAACCTGATCGGTGGCCTGTTGGTGGGTGCGGCCGTGCTGGTGTTCTACCCGCTGCCGGCGGTCAGCTTCGGTGGCCGGTTGCGACCGTGGGCGCTGCTGGTGTTCGCGGGCCGGTTCGCCGTCGAGCTGGTCAGCGCGAGCCTGCACATCGCCCGGATCGCCGTGCAACCCGGCTACCGTCCGCACGGGGCGATCATCGCGGTCCGGTTGCGGGTGGCCACCGACCTGAACCTGGCGCTCACCGCCGAGGCGGTCTCGTTGGTGCCGGGCACGTTGATCCTCGAAGTGGACCGGGACTCCGGAACTCTCTACCTGCACGTCCTTGACACCCACAGCCCCAGGGACCTGGACGTGGCCCGGGCCCGCACGCTCACCGTCGAGCGGCGAATCGTCCGCGCGATCGGCTCCACCAGCGAACTGCGCCGACTCGACGTCACCTCACCCGAGAGGGGAACCCGCCCGTGACCACCTTCCTGGCCGTCGTCCTCACCGCACTGCTGTCGGTCACCGCGCTCCTCGCGTTGGCCCGCCTCTACCGTGGCCCGTCGCTGATCGACCGGGTGATCGCCGCGGACATGCTGCTCGCGACGATGGTCGCCGGGGTGGGCGCCGAGGCGGCGGTCAACCGGCACGCCACCACGCTGCCCGTGCTGGTGGCGCTCTCCCTGCTCGGCTTCGTGGGTTCGGTGTCGCTGGTCCGCTTCGCCGTCCGGGAGCAGCAGTGATCGCGACGATCGCGGACTGGCTCGGCGCCGGTTGTCTGGTGGCCGGTGCGCTGCTCGCCCTGGCCGCCGGGATCGGCGTACTGCGGTTCCCGGACGCGCTGTCCCGGATGCACGCGGCCACCAAGCCGCAGGTGCTCGGGGTGCTCCTGTTGCTGCTGGGCATCGCGTTGCGGCTGCGGTCCCCGGCGGACCTGGGCATGATCCTGCTGGTGGCGATCTTCCAGTTGGCCACCGCGCCGGTAGCGGCGCAGATGATCGGGCGGGCCGCGTACCGGTCGGGGCGCCTTGACCGGAGCCTGCTCGACGCCGATGAGCTGGCCGAACGCGGATCAGGTGGTGGATCGGCGGGCCCGGCGTGAACGGCCCCGCGCGGTTCCGGTGAACCGGACGATCCGCTCCTTCGGCCCACCCCCAGCGGAGTCCCAGCCAGCGCCGATAAAATAGCGGCATGATCGACTCTTCTGCCCAGGAGGGCAGCAGTAGCCAGCCGGGTCGTGCCCGGCATATCCCCGTACCGACGACCCCGGGAGCCCTGAGCAACCCGTGTTGATCGTCGTCGGTCTCCTTCTGATCATTGTTCTCACTGCCGCCACCGGCTACTTCGTGGCGCAGGAGTTCGGCTACGTCGCCGTGGACCGGGGCAAGCTGCGCCAGCTCGCCGACGACGGCGATCCGGCCGCCGCCCGGGCCCTGACCGTCACCAGCCGGCTCTCCTTCATGCTCTCCGGCGCACAACTCGGCATCACCGTCACCGCCCTGCTGGTCGGTTACGTCGCCGAGCCGTACCTGGGCGGCGGACTCGCCGACCTCCTCGGCGTGGCCGGCGTCAGCGAGGCGGTCAGTCTGCCGCTGTCGGTGGCGTTGGCCCTGGTCATCGCCACCATCGTGCAGATGGTCCTCGGTGAGCTGGCCCCGAAGAACCTGGCCATCGCGCGCGCCGAGCAACTGGCTCGGGCGCTGAGCCGGTCCACCCTCATCTACCTGGCCGTCGCCGGACCGCTGATCCGGCTCTTCGACCGGGCGTCGATCCGGCTGCTGCGCCGGGTCGGCATCGAACCGATCGAGGAACTGCCCAGCGGCGCCACCCCGGCGGACCTGGAGCAGATCATCGCCGAGTCCCGCGAGGAGGGCAGCCTCGACGCCGAGATGTCCACGCTGCTCGACCGAGGTCTGGACTTCCGCGAGCTGACCGCCGGCGAGGCCATGGTGCCCCGCGTCGACGTGCACACCGTCCGGGCGCACGAGCCGGTGAGCCGGGTGGTCGAGCTGCTAGACACCGGCCACTCCCGCTTCCCGGTACGCGGTGCGGAGGGCGTCGACGACGTGCTCGGCATCGTCGGTATCGCCGACGTGCTCGGCGTACCCCCGGGGGAGCGGGCCACCACCCCGGTGAGCGCGGTGGCCGGGCCGCCGCTGCTCGTACCGGAGACGTTGCCCCTGCCCACAGTGCTCGACCGCCTGCGGGCCGGGCACCGGCAGATGGCGTGCGTGGTCGACGAGTACGGCGGCTTCGCCGGCGTCATCACGCTCGAGGACATCGCCGAGGAACTGGTCGGCCCGATCCGCGACGAGGACGACCCACCGGACCGGGCACCGGCCCGGCAGGACGACGGGTCCTGGGTGGTGCCGGCCCGCTGGCGGATCGACGAGGTCGCCGACAGCACCGGCATCGCCCTGCCCGAGGCACCCGAGTACGACACCCTGTCCGGGTTGGTGATGCGGGAGCTGGGCCGGGTGCCCGAGGTCGGTGACCGATTGGAGATCAGCCTGCAACCCGAGGGCGCGGACGGCGAGGTCAACGAGGCGGAGCCCCGGGCGCTGGTCGAGGTGCTGGCCGTGGACCGGCACGTGGCCGACTCGGTGCGGTTGCAGCTGACCAAACCCGAGGTGACCGCATGAGCCCCGGGATCGCACTGTTCAGTTCGGTGATCCTGCTGGCGCTGAACGGGTTCTTCGTGGCCGCCGAGTTCGCCCTGGTGGCCAGCAAGCGCTACCGCCTGGAGCAGGCGGCGGCGAACGGTGGCCGGGCGGCACGGGCCGCGTTGGATGGCGTCCGCGAGCTGTCGCTGATGCTGGCCGGCGCGCAGCTCGGCATCACGCTGTGCACCCTGGGTCTCGGCGCGCTGGCCGAGCCGGCGATCGAGCACCTGCTCAGCCCCCTGCTGCACGCGGTGGGTCTGCCGGACGCTGCCAGTCACCTGATCGCCCTGGTCTTCGCCCTCGGGGTGGTGACCTTCCTGCACCTGGTGGTGGGGGAGATGGCGCCGAAGTCGTGGGCGATCACCGACGCGGAGCGCTCGGCGACGCTGCTCGCGTTGCCGTTCCGCGCCTTCGCCCGGGTTTCCCGGCCGGTGCTCTCCGCGCTGAACGCCCTGGCCAACGCGATCCTGCGGCTGTTCGGCGTCAATCAGCAGGACCAGCTCGCCCAGGTGCACGGCCCGGACGAGCTGCGGATGCTGCTGGAGCAGTCCCGGGAGCACGGGCTGCTCGGTGCCGAGCAGCACCAACTGCTGACCAGCATGCTGGAGTTGCAGGGCACGTCGGTGGCGCAGGTGATGGAACCGTTCGCGACCATGGTCACCGTTCGCCGCGACGACCCGGCCGAGCGGATCGAGGAGGTCAGCCGGGACAGCGGCCGATCCCGGCTCGCGGTGCTCGACGAGGCGGGTGACGTCTGCGGGCTCGTGCACGTCCGGGAGGCGGTACGGGTGGTCACCACCGGACGGGTCGCCAGCGCCGGGGAGCTGATGACCCCCGCGTTCACCCTGCCCGCGACGTCCTCGGTCACCGAGGCGGTGGCGGCGATGCGGGCCCGGCAGTCACAACTCGCGCTGGTCCGCAACGGCGGTGGCCCGGCCCGGCCGATCGGTTTCGTGGCCCTGGAGGACCTCCTGGAGGAGGTCATCGGGGAGTTCGACGACGAGACCGACACGGTGCCCCGCGGGCGGCGGTTGCGCTGACCCCTACGACCCGGCCGCGCCGAGGAGGCGCGGCCGGGCCGGCGCGGCAAGCTTGAGGTACACCCCGACCGGGTAGGCGCGCCGAGTGGGGCCGGCACGGCCCCTTCCGGGGAGGGGGCGTGCGGTGCGGCTGACGGGAGTGTCCCCGGAGTCCGGTGGGACCGGGCTTTCCGTGCAGACCACGCTGCCCAACCCGAGTACCCGACCGGGCCTGCGCCTGCCCGGGCGGGTGACCCTCGCGGCCGGCCCGGACAACGTGCTGGTGCGGCACATCCGTCTCGGCCTGGTCACCACCGTCGAGCCGGACGACCCGTCCGCGCCCCGGCGTCTCATGCAGTTCTTCGACCTGCCGATCGCCGGCCGGTTCGTCGTACCGGCCGGTCGGCGACGGGCTGTCGACTTCGCGTTCCCGCTGCCGTGGGAGACCCCGGTGACCACCTTCGGTGGAGTGCCGCTGCTGAGCCTGCGGATGGGTTTGCGGACCGAGGTGTCCCTCGACCCCGATCTCGACCAGGGGGCCATGGTGCCGGTCTTCGTGCACCCGATCCCCACCCAGCAGCACGTGCTGGCGGCGCTGGACACCCTCGGCTTCATGATCCGCCAGTCCGGGTTGCAGGAGGGCGGGTTGCCGGGGGTGGAACACACCCTGCCGTTGCACCAGCGCTGGGGCTACTGGGTGGGGCCGCTCTACGCCGGCCCGATCACCGAGCTGGAATTGATCTTCGTGACCAACTCGGCGGGTCTGGAGGCGATCCTCTGGATGGACCGCCGGCTGGCGCTGGCCGGCATCACCCACCAGAGCATCAGCCGGTTCCGGATCTGGCACGAGGGCGCCGACCGGCG
>NZ_JBEYSL010000359.1:0-7354 GCF_040642735.1 Micromonospora sp. NPDC047753
CACGTACGATGGGGTGGTGACTGAGGCTCAGGCGACTCACCGGACCGGCAAGCGCGTGCTCCTGGCCAAGCCCCGCGGCTACTGCGCGGGTGTCGACCGCGCCGTGCAGACCGTGGAGGAGGCGCTGAAGCTCTACGGCGCCCCGATCTACGTGCGCAAGCAGATCGTGCACAACAAGCACGTGGTGCAGACCCTGGAGGCCCAGGGCGCCATCTTCGTCGAGGAGAACGAGGAGGTGCCGGAGGGCGCCACCGTCATCTTCTCCGCGCACGGCGTTGCGCCGGAGGTCTACGAGCAGGCCAAGGCACGTTCGCTGAAGGCCATCGACGCGACCTGCCCGCTGGTCACCAAGGTGCACCACGAGGCGCGGCGCTTCGCGGCCGAGGACTACGACATCCTGCTCATCGGCCACGAGGGGCACGAAGAGGTCATCGGCACCGCCGGTGAGGCCCCCGCGCACATCCAGCTGGTGGACGGCCCGGACGGCGCCGACAAGATCACCGTACGTGATCCGGAGAAGGTGGTCTGGCTCTCCCAGACCACGCTCTCGGTCGACGAGACGCTGGAGACGGTGGCCCGCCTCAAGCAGCGGCTGCCGCTGTTGCAGTCCCCGCCCAGCGACGACATCTGCTACGCCACCTCCAACCGGCAGCACGTGATCAAGGAGATCGCCGCCGACTGTGACGTGGTGATCGTGGTCGGCTCGACGAACTCCTCCAACTCGGTCCGCCTGGTCGAGGTCGCCCTGGACGCCGGCGCCCGCGCCGGTCACCTGGTCGACTTCGCGCACGAGATCGACGACGCCTGGCTGGAGGGGGCCACCACGGTTGGCCTGACCTCGGGCGCGAGCGTCCCGGACGACCTGGTCCAGGAGGTGCTGGTCCACCTCGCCGCGCGCGGCTTCGCCGACGTCGAGGAGATCACCACCGCCAACGAGCGGCTCACGTTCTCGCTTCCGCAGGAGCTGAGGCGGGACATGAAGGCCGCCGCGGCGCGCGGCTGAAGCACGGGAACGAACTCGGGTCGGCGTACGTCAGATTCGGCATGAGGACTCTTCGGCTCGCCGTCCCCGCGCTGGCCGTCTGCGTGGCGCTGAGCGCCTGCGGCGGCCAGGGTGTCGGGGGCGGCACACCCACCCCGACACCGACGGGAGCACAGCCGGTGACCAGCCAGCCCACGCCCGACCCGACGCCCTCGCCGGAGACCGGCACCCGGAGCGTGCCGCCCGGACTGAAAACTCCGAAACCGGGTGGCCCGAGCACGCCGCCGGGCGTCGGGGCCACCACCCTGAGCGGCACCGTGCAGGGCGGTGTGGAGCCCGGCTGCGTGCTGCTCGACGGTTACCTGCTGCTCGGCGGCCCGCGTGAGGTGCTGACGCCGGGCGCCCGGGTCGAGGTCACCGGTCGGGTGGAGCCCGGCATGATGACCACCTGCCAGCAGGGCACCCCGTTCGTCGTGACGGCAGCCCACCGGTCCTGACCCTTCCCACCCCTGACCGGCAGGAGCCCGCCCCCGAACGTGGGGACGGGCTCCTGCCGGTGTTACGAGCGGATCAGTTCACCGCACCGATGGACACGTTGCCGCGACCCACGATCGCACCCTCGCTGGTGACGATCGCCAGTTCACCGGAGAGCTGACGCCCGTCGGCCGGGACGGCCACCGCGGTCACCGTGCCGGTGATGGTGGCCGACTCGCCGTGCATCAGCGGCACCGCGACGGCCGGAGCGGTGATCGTGCCCAGCGACGCGGACGCGAACGCGTCGTAGTAGTCGTAGGCGGTGCTCGTCCCCGGCCCGTCGACCCCGTACGGCTCCACCACGACGCGGTAGGTGCCGGCGGCCGGGTTGGTCAGCGTGACCGCCTCCTCCGAGTCGCCGTCCGCGGCCCGGCCGACCTCGGTGGTACCCCGGTAGACGAACAGGTCCAGGTCAGCGCCCGCGTTGGCGGGGTTGCCGATCCGGGCGGTGAACGTCGACGTACCCGCCGGGATCTCGACGGTCCACTCCTGGTTGGGACCGCCCTCGGTGATGGTCGGACGCTCGGTCCGCACACCGGTCAGCGCGCCGCTGCGGCCGCTGACCGAGACCGGACCGAAGGCGTTGGTGACCTTCCAGCTCACCGGGGTCGGCTCGCCGGCCTCGACACTGGGCAGCTCGACCAGCGCCGGCTCGACCGTCAGGCCCTGCACCCGTGCCTGGAGCTTGAACGGGTTGTTCAGCGCCGGGGACGTCCGCCGCGCCTCCACCTCGATCTCCCAGACCCCGGGAAGCGGGTTCTGGTAGTCACGCTCCTGCGGCTTGCAGACGTTGACGTCGGAGAAGTTGGTGTAGCAGACGGTGCTGGTGGTGGCCTCCACCGGCACACCCAACGGGTTGATCGCGATGAACCGGGTCTGCGAATCGGTGGCGATCCCGGAGAGGTTCACCTGGAGTGCCTTGGCGCCCTCCGGCACCGTGACGAAGTACGACGTGAAGCCGTTGCGGTCGACCGAGCCCTCGTTCGCGTACGAGAAGTTGGGCTTCTTCACGTCGTTCGAGGCCACCACCACTGTGGACACCTCGAAGTCGACGACGTTGGTGGCCGGATCGTCGATCCGCACGATCGCGCCGTGCGCGCCCTCGGTGGCCGGCTTGGCGGTGACGCTGATGGTGACGGCCTTGTTGAGCGGCAACGCGACGGTCTTCGGCGCCTTGAAGGTGCCGTCGTTGCCCTGGAGCGTGATGGTGTGCTTGATGGTGCCGGCCGGGCCGCTGGTGCGGGTGAGCTTGACCGGGTACGTCTTGCTCTGGCCGACCTTGTGGCCGCCCTCGGACGAGGTGCAGCGGTTGTAGACACCGGTGCCCCGGCCCGGGTTCGGCACGAACTTCACGCCGTTCCAGATGGTCAGCTGCTCCGCCAGGGGGCTGCAGACCGGTGCGTCGGAGACGTACGACCGGGTTTCGACGCCCTGGCGCAGCAACTGCCAGGCGCCCGGAACGTTGACCATGCCGTAGCCCTGCGCGTACGTCGGCACGTCCGCGATCGGCTTGGCGGAGCTGAACAGCGCCCGCCGCAGTGCGGCCGGGCTGACGCCCCGGTCGGTGGCCTTGGCCGCCGAGAGCAGCAACGCGCCGGCGCCGGCGGTCTGCGGAGACGCCATCGAGGTGCCGTTCAGCATCGCGTAGCCCGGGGGCAGCGCGTAACCGGCCTCGGGGACCGGGGCTCCGAGCTGCCAGGTCGGTGCGGTGGAGATGGCCGAGCCGGGGGCGGCGATGTTCGGCTTGAAGCCGCCGTCCTCGCGCGGGCCACGGGAGGAGAAGTTGAACAGGGCGTTCTTCTTCTTCACGACCGAGCCGTAGTTGGCCAGCCAGGTGTCCTTGCTGATGTTGGCGGCAACGCTGATCACGTTGCTGGCCACCGACGGGTCGCCGACGGTGTTGAGACCCGGGCCGGAGTTGCCGGCCGAGATGACCACCTGCACGCCGTACGTCTCAATCAGTTCGTTGTAGAGGTTCGTCCGCGCGTTGTTGCCGTCGTTCAGGCCCGGAAGGCCACCGATCGACATGTTGACGATGTCGACGCCACGGTTGGCCACCAGGTCGATCATGCCGGTGGTGAGGGCAGCCGCGCTGCAGCCGCCGCCCCAGGAGCAGGCGCGGGCGGAGACCAGCTTGGCACCGGGCGCGGCACCGTCGAAGGCTCCGTTGCCGAGCATGTCGTTGGCGGCGGTGATGCCGGCGACGTGGGTGCCGTGGGTGCTCTCGACGATGCCGATGTTGACGTAGTCGTAGGTGCCCGGCAGGCCGATCGGCGTGGTGTTCACGTTCTTGCGGAACTCGACGACGAAGGGCTGCCGCTCAGCGACCGGGGTCGCCGGGTTGTCGGTACCGAAGTAGCCGATGTCGTACTTTTCCTTGTACGGCCGCATGACCGGGTCGTCGGTGAAGTTGAGGTTCTGGTTGGCGTCCACCCGGATGTTGTTGGTGGCCGGGTCGAAGAGCACACCCCAGGTGTCGGTCGTGTCGCCGTCGCGGTTGACGTCACCCCGGGCGTCGCTCGCTGCGGTGACCGACTCGCTGAACAGGTTGAACCGGTACATGCCGGCCGGTGCCGTCCAGGTACCGCCGGCGATGGTGAACGACGGGCCGGTGACCTCGGCCTGCATCCGCCGCCACGAGCCGTCCTCCAGCGGATCGGTCGCGGTGACCCAGTCGACGATCTTGCGCTCGCCGGTCGTGGTCTGCTGCAACGCCGGGTGGGCCAGGTCCACACCGGAGTCCATGATGCCGATCGTGACGCCCCGGCCGTCCCACTCGGGATGGGCCGCGGTGAACGCCACCGCGCCGGTCTCGTTCGTCGGCATGTAGGGGTTGTCGGCCGGGGTGGTCTCTCCCGGCGCCGCGACGGTGGCCTGCCGCGCGCCGGCGGTGCCGGTGGCGGTGCGCTCCGGGGCCGGGTCCGGCAGTTGGATGACCTCGTCCAGGTCGACGGCCGAGACGCCCGGCAGCCGTGCCGCCTTGAGGACCCGGTCGGTCGGAACCTTGGCCAGCACGAAGCCGACCCTGTCCTGCCGCTGGCTGACAGTGCCGCCGAGCTTGGTGAGGCTGTCGGCGACGTCCCCCGCCTCACCCTTCTCGGTGGCGACGATCAACGTGACGGTCGGAGCCTTCTTGGCGCGGGCCTCACTGAGCAGTTTGGCGTCGTGGGCGCCCAGCGTCTCGGCGGCGGTGGCCGGGGAAGCGTCCGGTGTGGTGGCGGGAGCGGCGGCCGCGGTGGCGGCACCACCCATCGTCGTCATGGCGCTCGCCGCCAGGACCGACGCGAAGAGCGCGGCTGAGGTGCGCCGGCTCAAATTTCGGAGTCTGCTCACGTTCTCTTTACCTCCAGAGAACAGGGCCCTTCATGCAAGGGCGCTCGGGTGAGCAGAATCTTTCGTGGTAGCGGAGAGCACTGTCACTACTGGTCAGTCCCTTGTGACCAGTTCGTGACATGCGGGTATACGCACTGTCACATGATCGGCGAGCGGTTCGAGACCTCGTCACCGGCCGGATCGGCGAGCTCGGGCGCCTGCGGTTGCCGGGGCGTCAACTCGACCTGGACCGGGGTGGCCAACTCGTCGTCCGACACGCCCAACTCGGCGAGCTTGCGGGCGCTGACCAGCACCCGGGCCTCCAGCGAGCCGACCGCCCGGTTGTAGGCGGTCACCGCACCAGCCAGCGAGGACCCGAGCTTGCCCACGTGGTCGCCCAGGGTGGAGAGCCGGCCGTACAGCTCCCGGGCGAGAGTGTGCACGGCGAGCGCGTTGCGGGCCAGTGCCTCCTGCCGCCAGGAGTAGGCCACGGTGCGGAGCAGCGCGACCAGTGTGGCCGGCGTGGCGAGCACCACGTTGCGGGTGAAGGCGTGCTCCAGCAGCGACGGGTCTCGCTGGAGCGCGACGTCGAGGAACGGATCGGCCGGGACGAACAGCACCACGAACTCGGGCGAGTTGTCGAACGCCGACCAGTACGACTTGGCGGCCAGGGCGTCGACGTGCCCCCGCAGGTGCCGCGCGTGCGCGTCGAGGTGGGTGTCCCGGCCGCGCTCGTCGCGGGCCTCCATGGCTGTCAGGTACGCGTCGAACGGGGCCTTGGCGTCCACCACCACCGAGCGACCACCGTGCAGGCGAACCACCAGATCCGGTCGGACGACCTGCTGGTCGGTGGCGGCGGTGACCTGCTCGGAGAAGTCGCAGTGCTCCAGCATCCCGGCAGCCTCGACGATCCGGCGCAACTGGTGCTCACCCCAGCGGCCCCGCACCTGCGGTGCGCGCAGCGCCGCCACCAACTGCTTGGTCTCGGTACGCAGCTCACCGGAGACCGCGTTCATCGAGCGGACCTGCTCACGCAGCTCGGCGTACGCGTCGACGCGGTCGTGCTCCAGCTCGGCCACCCGCTGCTCGTAGCGGCGCAGGGTGTCGTGCAGCGGCGCGACCGCCCGGGCCACCGCCTCCTGGGACTGTGCGGTGGCCTCGTAGCTCAACGCCCGCATGGACTGCTCCAGCCGACCCTCACCCTCCCGGGTGGCGGCCAGGGTGGCATCCAGCCGGGCGATGTCGGCGGCCGACCGCGACCGGGCCGCGAGCCATCCCACCGCCCCGCCGGTGCCGAGGCACACGATCACCAGGAGCAGCGTCGAGACGTCCATCACCGGAGCTTGCCAGACGGATACGACGTGCGACCCGGGGGTACGTTCGATGACATGGAACTTGTGCTCTGTCTCGCCGTGGTGCTGGTCGGCGCGCTGGGCGCCGCCGCGCTCGTCCGCGCTCAGGCCGGTGCCCGTCGGCGCACCGAGCTCGCCGACGCCCGCGCGGAGGCGCAGCGGTGGTACGAGCGCCTCGGCGGCCAGTTGATGAACCTGCACGGCGACGACCCGGCGGTACGCCAGGCGCTTGCCGACGCCGGTGAGCGGTACAACGCGGCGGGCTCCCAGCTGGAACAGGCGTCCACGCCGCACCAGTTCGGGCTGGCCCGGGAGACCGCGCTGGAGGGTCTGGCGTACATCCGGGCGGCGCGCACGGCGCTGGGCATCGATCCGGGCCCCGAGGTGCCGACCCTGGCCGCCGCCCGCGGCGTGGGGCAGCTCACCAAGGAGCGTGAGGTCGATGTGCAGGGGCAGACCTTCCGGGCCGGGCCGCAACCCGGCCGGGAAACGCCCTACTACTACCCGGGTGGGCGTTATCAGGGTCGACCGGTGCCCGCCGGCTGGTATTCGACGCCCTGGTGGAAGACGGCGCTGGGTGCCGGTGCCGGTGTGCTCGGCGGCATCCTGATCGCCGACGCGCTCTTCTCGCCCGCCTTCGCCGACCCCGGGTACGGCTACGACGCCGGCTACCAGGAGGGCTTCGGTGACGGCGTCGACCAGGGGGGCGACGGCGGCGACCAGGGCGGGGACTTCGGCGGCGGCGACCAGGGCGGCGACTTCGGCGGCGGCGACTACGCCGGCGGGGACTTCGGTGGCGGCGGCTTCGGCGGTGGCGACTTCGGGGGCGGGGACTTCGGTGGCGGCGACTTCTGACGGTCGTTAGAACCCACCGGAACGGGCCCCGGTCGCAACGACCGGGGCCCGTTTTCCGTACCTCTTGATCAGCCGGTGTTGCGCATCCCGGCCGCGATGCCGTTCACAGTGGTGAGCAGCGCGCGTTCCAGGGCGGTGCCGTCGCTCGGCGCGCGTCGGCCGCCCGGTGCGGTGGCGACCGCCCGGCCGGCGGCACCCGACTCCCGGTACTGCCGCAGCAGCGCCACCTGGAGATGGTGCAGCGGCTCCAGGTAGGTGTCGCGGACGGCCAGGGTGCGCTGGAGCACCGGCGAGTTCTCCAACAGGGCCGGTGAGGCGG
>NZ_JBEYSL010000360.1:0-7274 GCF_040642735.1 Micromonospora sp. NPDC047753
GACGCCGGCAGGGGTGTGCCGGTCCAGGAGCAGCGAAGTCGCTCCCCCCGCTCGACCAGCCCGGCGAGGCGAGCGGCCGTCATGGGCGCCCGCACCACGGCCAGCACCTCGGGCCGACGCCGCCAGTGCGCCGGCAGGGCGGCGTAGTACAGACCGGGACCGCCCAGCGCCTCGTGGGCGGCGCGCAGAAGCTCGGCGCCCACCTCCGGCTCGGCGTCCAGATCGAACCGTTCCAACCACGGGGCACCGACCGCACCCGGGGGAAGGAGCCAGGCGGCACGGCCCACCAACCGCCCGGCGCGCAGCGCGACCCAGGTGTTCTCGGGCCGGTAGCCGCCGCCGGCGATCCCGTCGGCGTACGCGACCTGGCGCAGTTGGGGCAGCGGATCAGGCATGGAGTCGAACAGGTTTTCCTCGCCCGCGACGAGCGGACGGATGACCAGATCAGTCATGGGTTGGTCCTCCGGGAAGCGCGCGCCCCGGGTCAGATCCGCGCGGACGCCGGAGCGCGGAGGGGGCGCAGAACATCGGACATTGTTCTGACCTCCTTCCAGCTCGACGGCGTGCCCGACGACCATATGCGCAGGGGTCGCCGGCCGCAATGGATTGTCACAGCGTCGGGTTGGTCTGCGCCCCACGCTTGTGGGCTCGCTGGTCGTACACGGTGATGCCGGCCAGGATGATCGCCGCGACGGCCGCGACGGCGATCGGCGGGAGCAGCACCATCGGCGGGGCCGCCACGAGCAGCGCCACCGCGCCGAAGTACAGCGCCCGACACCGCGGCGCGGTTCGGGTTTCCTTCTCCAGGGTGCTCCGCCCGATCAGGAACAGCACCGGGCCGCCGAAGATGATGGCCACCAGAGCCCAGTCGATCGGCGGGTGCGGATCCTCGATGACCTGTCCGAAGCCGACGGCGGTGCAGATGATGCCACCGACGATCAACAGCAGGCTGTAGCTCGCCCACCGGGACAGTTGGATCCCCTCCCCGCTCGGCGTCGAGGCGGAACCGGATCTGACGTGGTAGAAGTAGATCCGCCAGAACGAGACGACCGCCACGAACGAGGCGACGAGGGCGATGGTTCCCTCGGTGGTGAAGCCCGGGAAGCTGACCGCGGCGCCGGCTTCGAGCACCACCTCGGCGAGGGCGATCATGAAGAACTGGTTGTACCGCTCGGCGAGATGCTCCTGCGAGACGGTGACCCGCAGGCTGGTGAGCTGTCGCCGGCCCATCCGGGGCAGGGGGTAGGTGGTGGCGGCGCCGATCAGCTCGATGGCGAGCGCGAGGGTCCAGAAGACGCCTCGGCCGAGACCACCGCTGATGCCGCCACTGATCCAGAGGACGCTGGACGCCAGGTGCCAGGTCAGCACCCGCAGCGAGAACGCCTGACCCGCGTGACCCCGCAGCGCGAACACCAGGAAGAGCGGTCGGCCGACCTGGATGATCACGTAGGTGCAGGCGAATATCACGCCGCGTTGGCCGAATGCCTGTGGCAACGTGACAGCCAGCACCAGCGTGCCGAACATCGTCGCCAACAGGACGGCCTGCAGATCGGGGCGCCGGGGGTCGTAGGTGCTCGCCAGCAGGGCGTTGAGCGACCAGATCATCCACATCGCCGTGAAGAAGAGGACGGTCTGGCCGGCCTCGGACAGCAGTGTGTGCCGGACGATGGTGAGGTCGTCGGCGACCCGCCCGGCGAGGCGGGCCAGCGCGAAGACGTAGACGATGTCGAAGAGCAGTTCCAGGACGGTCGCCGAGCGGGGGCTCCTGCTGTCCCCGAGCCCACGGAAGAACTCGGTGCGCGTCAGCACGGACGGCGGGACAGCTCAGCCGGCCAGGGTCGTCGAGACGGGCGCACCACTGTGGTGGCCCCGTTCCGCTGCCATCGTCCCCGAGCCTCCCTCGCCGACCGGCCCACCTGATACCTATCTGCGTATTTTATCCATCTTCATCGGGTCTCCGTCGCTGATGGCGGATACCGGGTCGGCGGTACGCCGGATCATCTGTGCCGTCACCCTGCGGTACGAGCCCGGGTCGACGGGAAGCAGCCACTGTCGGGCCCGGGTCAGCGGGCCGACGTTGAGCCCCAGCTCGTCGAGCACCTCGTCGACGTTGTGCATCGAGAACGGGATGATGTTCGTGCCGCGAGCGTGCCGTCCGTTGGTGCGCTTCGTCATCCAGAACAGTCGGGCGCGCACCTCGTCGCGCATCTGGACCTCGGTCGGCAGTGTGATCCCTCCCCGCAGGTACGCGGCCGTCCAGACCGCCGCCATCTCCGCGCTGAGCGGGCTGAAGAACGACGAGTTGTAGCCGGCGAACGTCAGCCGCGGCACGCCGATCGGCAGGATCTGCCGGTGGAGCATGAAATTGCCGGCGTCGTCCTGGAGCCGGGCGTGCAACGCGTCGTCGAAGAACGGCACGTGCTGGCGGAAGCCCGTACCGCAGATCACCAGGTCGGCGGGGAGCACCGTGCCGTCGGCCAGGCGCGCGGCGGGCCGGCCACCGTCGACCAGCAACTCGGTGATCACCTGTTCCCGGTGTACGGCGATGCGGCCGTCGGTGACCCGCTCGAAGAAGCCCTCGGTGGCGAGGCTGACCGTGCTGCGGGCGATGTCCTCGAAGCTGCCGTTGGGCACGAGACCCAGCTCGCGCAGGTTGAACTGCCGGGTCGCGACCGAGCCGACGCTGTCGACCATGCGTTGGCGCAGACCGTTCCCCGGGCCGTGCAGGAACCGCTCGAAGCCCTTCAGGTGCAGGTAACGGAAGAGCGCCTCACCCATCCGGGTGAGCAGCAGGTACTTGTAGTTGAGCGCTCCACCGAGCTTGCGGGGCATCTTCCAGAGCAGTTCGCGCGCCACCACGTGGGTCTGGGCGGCGACCTCGCTCACCGGGACCGCCACGTCGCAGGACGACTTGCCGTACCCGACCACGAGGACGTTCCTGCCCCGGGCGGCCTCGATGTCGTGGAACTCCCCCGTCGCCAGTACGCGCCCTCCGGCAGCCGCGAAGCTCGCGTGCCCGTCGAAGGACGGGACGACCGGGTCGGAGAAGATGCCGTTGGCGACGATCAGGTGGTCGTACCGTTCCACGGTCAACGGGGCCGGGGCGCCCGCCGGCCGCGAGGTGACCAGCCACCCGGTCTCGTCGTTGACCAACTCGGCCGAGGCGACCTCCGTGGACAGGCGCAGCGCGCCGGCCAGCCCGAACTTCTCCACGTAGCTCTCCAGGTACCGCTGGACCTGCTCACCCGACGGCCACTGCGGGTAGTCGGCGGGCATCGGCAGGTCGGAGAGGTGGTAGGTGCCCTTGTCGTTCTGGGTGTGCAGGCCGGGGTATCGCCGGGTACGACTCCACACCCCGCCGACGTCGGGCGCGCGCTCGAACACTGTGACGTCGAATCCGCTCTGCCGCAGCACCTTGGCTGCGCTCACACCGGCGAATCCGGCACCGACGACGGCAATCCTCATGATCTCCTCCGAAGGACGTACGAACCGTGCCGGCGCTGACCGCCCGCGGTGCTCGCACGCTAGCGAGCAGGCCGCGAAGGTCGCTATCCGCTCGACGCGGGCGCTGTCCGCCGTGCGCAGCCGGACCCTTTCCCTGTCGGGTCGACGGCTTTCGGATCTGGTCCGGCCCGATCACGCCTTACGGTCAGCGCGACGGGACGCCCGGGAGGTGTCGGATGGATGCGGTGACGGTCCGGACGGAGGACGTCGACCGGGCTCGCGCCGAGGTGGGTCGGGTCTTCTGTCCACACCGGCTCACTCCGCAGGCGGGTGTGCACGCCGTGCAACTACGGATGGCGGCTCGCCGGGCGGGCGGGGTGGGCGTCATCGACCTGGACTACGGGCAGGCGGTGCGCATCCAACCGCCAGCGCTGGAGACCTTCTACCTCGTCCAGATCCCCAGCGCCGGCAGCACGATGGTCCGGCACGCCGGTCAGACAGTGACCTCGACCCCCGACGTCGCCTCGGTGCTGTCCCCGTACGACTCCTCGGACATGCGGTGGTCCGAGGGATCACCCCACCAGATCTTCTACGCCGACCGGCACGCCGTCGACCGGGAACTCGCCCGCCTGCTGGGCCACCCGGTGGACGACCCGGTCCGCCTCGACGTCGGCATGCTCATGACCACGCCGAGCGCGCAGGCGTGGGCGCGCGGGGTGGCGTTCCTCGCCGACGAGCTGTCCCAGCCGGCGGACGCGTCCCTGTTCGACCACCCGCAGGTGGCCGCCCGCTTCGAACAGGGGCTCATCGGCAAGCTTTTGCTGGCCCATCAGCACAGCCACTCCCACCTGCTGGCCGAGCCGGGCCAGCACGCCCACCCCGGGCGTCTCGTCCGCCGGGCCTGCGCCCTGATCTCCGAACACCACGGGGAGGCGCTGACCGTCGGTGACGTCGCCGAGGCGCTACAGGTGAGCGTACGGACACTTCAGGACTGCTTCCGCCGTGAACTGCAGATCACCCCGACCGCGTACCTGCGGGCGTGCCGACTCGACGCGGCGCACCGCACGCTCCGCTCGGCCGCGCCGGGGGCGTCCGTGACGACGGTTGCCCTGCAACACGGCTTCGTGCACCTCGGTCGTTTCGCGACCGAGTATCGGAGCCGCTTCGGCGAGACGCCGTCCACGACCCTGCGTCGGTGACGAGGGTCGCCTCGTACGGTCGGCCCTTGCCTTGACGCTGACGACAAGGTTTAGCGTGGTCACGACGGGCCGATGGAGGAGGTTGGATGCTGATCGGCGAGCTGGCTGAGCGGGCCGGCACGAGCCCTCGCACGCTGCGCTACTACGAGGCGCACGGATTGGTACGGGCGCAGCGCTCCCCCAACGGCTACCGCGACTATGACGAGTCGGAGCTACGCGTCGTGCGGGAGATCCGGGCGCTGCTCGACGTCGGGTTCGGCCTCGACGATGTCCGGCCGTTCGTCGCCTGCCTCCGGGCCGGCAACACGTCCGGTGACGTCTGCCCGGACTCGGTGCTGGTGCTGCGGCGCAAGATCGTCGAGGTCGAGGCCGTCATCGACCGGCTCGGCGCGGTGCGCCAGCAACTGCACAGTCAACTCACTCAGGCGATCGCACATCGGGAGAAGACATGCCCCAGGAGACGCAAATAGGCTCGCTGGTCACCGTCACGGACGACACATTCGCGGAGCTGGTGCTGAACAGCGACAAACCCGTGGTCGTTGATTTCTGGGCGGACTGGTGTCCCCCCTGCAAGGCCATCGAGAAGAGCCTCGCCGAACTGGCCCAGGAGTTCGGTGACCGGATGGTCGTGGCGAAGCTCAACTCCGACGAGAACCCCGGGGCGACCCGTAGCTACCGGGTGATGTCCCTGCCGACGCTGCTCGTGTTTCGTCAGGGCGTGGTCGTCGGCTCGACAGTGGGGTCCAGGCCGAAGACGCATCTGCGAGAGACCCTGACCGCGCAGGCCGGGTGGTAACGGCCAGCGGTGCGCCCCGGGGGTCGGCTCCAGACGTCCAGGGTTTCGCCCGAGATCATCAGCGGTGGAAATCGTTATCCCGGTGCGGCCGGCCAGTCTCCTGAGGGGAGGCAGGTGACGGATCTTCCGTCATCGTCTCCGTCAGTCAGCGGTACGACCGAACGAGGGAGTCGAGACGATGCGCGCAACCGGCCAGGGTGAGGCGGACGCCGCGAGGGGGAACCGGGGCGTCCACGCGGAACCCCGACGCGGGATGCTCGGCCGCCTCCCGAACGGCGCGAGGCGGCTGCTGTGGCCTCTCCTCGTGGCCGCCGCTGTCGCCGTACTGGTGACGGGTGTGATCGTCGTGGTGCAGCCGACCGGGCCGACGCCCGCCCCGGCGGCGACGCAGGCGCTCGACGCGTCACCGTCCACGAGCCCGCTGCCGGGCACACCCGCCGCGACCACGCCCGCCGCCACGGCGAGCCCGACGGGGACGGCTCCCCCGTCGACACCGGCGGCGAAGCCGACATCCGGGCGTCCGGTCGCCCCGGCGGCCACCGCGGTGACCTCCAGGCGCAAGGGCGTCGGCGTGTGGACCTTCGACGGCGTCAGCCAGGCGTTGGCCAACTCCGGGGCGAGTTGGTACTACACCTGGGACGTGAAGCACCAGGGCGTCACCAGCCCGCAGGGCACCGAGTTCGTCCCGATGATCTGGGGGGCGAAGAGCGTCACCGCGAGCAACCTGCAACAGGCCAAGCAGAACGGCCGTTACCTGCTCGGCTTCAACGAGCCGGACCTGAAGGGCCAGGCCGAGATGACCGTCGAGCAGGCGCTTGAGCTGTGGCCGCAGTTGCAGGCCACCGGCCTGCCGCTGGGCAGCCCGGCGGTGGCCTGGGGCGGCGACCGGCAGGGCGAGTGGCTCGACCGGTTCATGGCCGGGGCCAAGCAGCGCGGCTACCGGGTCGACTTCATCGCCCTGCACTGGTACGGCGGCGACTTCACCACGGCCAACGCGGTCAGCCAGCTCAAGTCGTACCTCCAGGCCGTGCACGACAGGTACAACCTGCCGGTCTGGCTCACCGAGTTCGCCCTGATCGACTTCTCCAACGGCGTCCGTTTCCCCACCCAGGCACAGCAGGCCGCATTCCTCACCGCGGCGACGAAGATGCTGGGTGGGCTGTCCTGGCTTCAGCGGTACGCGTGGTTCGGCCTGCCCGCCACCGACAAGGACCAGACCGGCCTGTTCCGTACCGGCAGCGCCGCCACCGCCGTCGGTCGCGCCTACCAGGCGGCACGCTGACCTACAGCACGTCCACGTGGTCTCGCCAGGAGTGCCGCGGCTCGTAGCCCAGCACCCGGCGGGCCTTGTCGATGCTGAGCAGGGTCTCGTGCTCACCCAGTTCCTTGCGGATCTCGACGCCTGGGTAGACCTCGGCCATCAGGCTGGCGCTGGACCTGGTCATGACGGTGTCGGCGTTGGCGATGACGAAGACGTCGGCACCGGGCTGGTCGTGCGCGAGCGCGCGCTCGACCGCCTGGGCCCCGTCGCGTGCGTCGATGTAGCCCCACAGGTTCCACCGGCGCAGCTGCGGATCGGCGTCGAACGAGGGGAACGGCGCGTAGTCCTCGACGTCCATCACGTTGGAGAAGCGCAGACCCACCATGACCAGCTCCGGGTCCCACCGGCAGAAGTGCCGGGCCATCTCCTCCTCAAGTGCCTTGTTCAACGAGTACGTCGACTCGGGCCGGGGCGCGTACTCCTCGTCGACCGGCGCGTACGGCGGCGGCGTGTCGAACGGCAACCCGAGCACCGTCTCGCTGGACGCCCAGACGACCCGCTTGATCCCGGCCGC
>NZ_JBEYSL010000361.1:0-7262 GCF_040642735.1 Micromonospora sp. NPDC047753
ATCCGCACGCTGGACATGCGGGCCAGCCCGTACGACCTGGCGGCCCTCGGCCACCCGCCGGTGCGGGTGGAGACTCCGGACGGTCGGGCGGAGTACGCGGCGGCGCAACGCGGCTTCGCCGAGCGTGCCGCCGTGCTGCGCGAACGGCTGCTCGCCGCCGTCCCGGAATAGTCGTCGGCGCGGCGTTGTCCCCGTTCCCGTTGGGACCGGCCTAGTCGTCGTCGGCGCGACGGTCCCGTTTGCGTTGGGACTGGCGCTTCTTCTCGGCCAGTCGGCGTTCCTTGGCCCCACGGGACGGCCGGGTGGCCCGGCGGGCCGGCGGTGGGGGCGCGGCGGCCTCCCGCAGCAGAGCTGTCATCCGGGCACGGGCCGCCTCCCGGTTGGCCAGCTGGGCACGGTGCTCGCTGGCTGCGATCGTCAGCACCCCGTCGACGAGGCGGTTGGCCAGCCGGGCCAGCGCCCGCGGCCGCAGCCACTCGGGCACGGCCGGCGAGTTGGCCACGTCGTAGCTCAGCTCGACCCGGGAGTCCGCGGTGTTCACGCCCTGCCCACCCGGCCCCGACGAGCGGGAGAAGCGCTCCCGCAGCTCCCCGGCGGGGACGACCCACCGGTCGGTCACCCGCAGTCCGTCGTCCACGCCCCGAGGCTAACCCGCGCCGACCTGCCGGGGGTCATCGGTGCGGAGGCTCACTCTGCGTCGGGGACTGGCTGGGTGCCGGCCCGGCGGTCTCCTCGTCGGAGCCGACGGCCGCGTACGCCACCGCGCCGAAGAGCAGCACTCCGATGACCGCGGCCTTCACGACGACGCCGCGGATCAGTGACCAGGCGCCGCGGCGGGCGCCTGGCACCGATTTCTTGACGGTCTGGTAATCGTTCCACCCGCGCCGTGCCCGGGCGTACGCCGACCCCACTGCACATCCGATGACCAGGCCCACCAGCAGGAGGACCGTGAGAAGAGGACGCTCCACCTCAGCCAGTATCCATACCGAGCGTAATATTTCCATTGTCCGATGCCGTCCGGCCGGATATCCGACAGTGCTGGCACCGTCAGGGGTGTTCGGGCAGCTCAGCCGCCCTTGCCGATGATCGTGTCGGCGGTCTGCTGCACCTGGTCGATCGGGATGGCGAACCCGATGCCGATCGAGCCGTTTCCATCGATGGTGGCGATCGCGGTGTTCACCCCGACCACTTCCCCGCGCGCGTTGACCAGTGGCCCACCGGAGTTGCCGGGGTTGATTGACGCGTCGGTCTGCACCGCGGTGTGCCGGTTGTTGCCGAGCCGCACCTCCCGGTCGAGCGCGCTGACGATGCCCGCGGTGACCGTCCCCGCCAGACCGAGCGGTGAACCGACAGCGAGCACCGGCTCACCGACCCTGGTCGCGCCGGGCTTGGCCAGGGGCAGCGGGGTGAGACCCGCCGATGCCGGCACCTTCAGCACCGCCAGGTCGCTGCGCGGCTCCCGTCCGACCACCTCGGCGGCGAACCGGCGGCCGTCGGGCAGCTCGACGGTCACCGGTCCGCCACCCCCCTTGGCCAGGATGTGGTCGTTGGTGATCAGGTGCTGCTGGTCGTCCACGGCGAAGCCGGAGCCGGTCGCGGACCCGCTGGTCGCGCCGCCGGCCAACACCGACACCACCCCGGGTACGGTCCGCTCGGCCGCGGTGACCAGCTCGGCCGGCACCGGAGCGGCGGACGCCGCAGCCGGGCCACCAGCCCCGTCCCGACTGGCCACCACGCCGCCGGCGAGAGCACCGGAGACGGCCGAGACCGCCACCACTGCCAACACGGTGAACAGCCGCCCGGGCCCTCGCCTGCCCGGGTCGCGTTCGGGCGCGTCCCACCACCCGCGCCCGTCCGGGTCGAGTTCCGGTGAGATGAACCAGGGACCGCGCGGTTCGCCCAGTCCGGTCTGCACTGCCATGCGCACTCCTCACTGTCGACGTCGGTTGTGCGTGCAGGTCAGGGCAGCCGGGAGAACCAGCGCATCGAGCCGGCGGCGGCGCCCATCGCGAACACCAGTCCGAGGCCGATGAAGCGGGCCGAGATGTCCTGCCGCTCCGTGCGGTAGCCGACCGAACTGCCGATGTCGTCGTAGACGGCCCGCAGTTCGTCGGTGGTGCTGGCCTCGTGAAACATGCCGCCGGTCTCCTCGGCGACCGCCTTGAGGGTCTGTCCGTCCACCGGCACCTGGATGGGCCGTCCACCTCGGTCGACGAACCCGGACGGGGTGCCGAACGAGATCGAGTGCACCGGCACCTCCGCCTTCACCGCTTCCGCCGCCGCCTCCATGGGGTCCATCCCGGAGGTGTTGGCGCCGTCGGAGAGCAGGATGACCCGGGCGGGTGGGGTCTCCTTCGCGGCCTCGCTGTCCAGGCTCTTGACCGCGCCGAGTGAGGTGTTGATGGCCTCGCCGATCGCGGTGCCCTGGACGCCGGTGATGCCCTCGGCGAGCCGGTCGATCCCCTCGTCGAGGGCGTCCCGGTCGGTGCTCGGGGGCACCAGTACGGCAGCACTGCCGGCGAAGGCGACGAGACCGACGTTGAACTCGTCGGGCAGGCCATCGACGAAGCGCCGGGCGGCTTCCTTCGCCGCGGCCAGCCGGTCCGGTTCGACGTCGGTGGCGAGCATCGACGTGGAGACGTCCACCGCCACCATCACCGTGGCCCGTTCCCGGGGCACCCGGACCTCGGCGCTCGGTCGGGCGAAGCCGACCACGAGCAGCGCCAGCATGGCCAGGAAGAGTCCGGCCGGTACGTGCCGACGCCAGGCGGGCCGCTCCGGCGCGACCCGGTCCAGCAGCCGCAGGTTGGTGAAGCGGACCGCGTACCGGCTGCGTCGCCGCTGCAGCACCAGATAGGCGACGACCAGGGCGAGCACGCCGAGCAGCAGCCAGAGGCGCAGCGGCGACTGCCAGATCACGCGACACCTCCCCGGGGCCGGCCAGCCGGCGCGGCGGCCAGCCGACGCTGGGCGTGCACGTGTCGGACGATGTCGGCGCTCCAGTCGCCGTCGGTGCGCAGCGGCAGATGGGTGGCCCCGCTGCGGCGCAGCGCCTGGTGGACCTGTTCGCGCTGGGCGGCGGCGGCCTCGGCGTACCGCTCGCGCAGCCCACGGTCCGATGTGCACACCTCTCGGTGCCGACCGGTCTCCGGGTCGACGAGCGTGATCAGGCCGACGTCCGGTAGTTCCAGCTCACGCGGGTCGGTCACCTCGATCGCCAGCACCTGGTGCCGGACGGCCAGCCGGCGCATGGTCCGCTCCCAGGGCGCTGTCTGGCCCGGGTCGTCGGGCAGTCCGTCGAGGAAGTCGGAGACCACCACGACCAGCCCACGCCGGTTGGCGATCCGGTGCAGCGCGTCGAGGCCGTCCGCCAGGTCGGGCGGTCGGGTCGCCGGCCCACGCCCCGGCCGGTCGGTGGGCGCGGTGGCCCGGGGGGCGGCGAGCAGCGCGCGAAGCAGGGAGAGCAGATGGGTACGCCCGCTGCGGGCCGGGAAGCGGCGTACCCCGTCGGCGCGGAGCACCTGTGCGCCGAGGCGGTTGCCGACGCCCGCGGTCAGGAACCCGACCGCCGCGACGGCAGCTACCGCCAGCTCCCGTTTGTCCAGTTCGGCGGTGCCGAACTCCATGCTGGCGCTGCCGTCGACGAGCAGCCAGGTGGTCAGTTCCCGGTCGGCGTCGACCTGCCGGACGTGCGGCACGGCGGTCCGGGCGGTCACCGCCCAGTCCATCCGGCGCACCTCGTCCTCGCCCGGCCGGTATTCGCGACTGCCGGAGGGTTCACTGCCGGGACCGGGCAGCAGACCACGGTACTGACCGTGCAGCAGGCCGTTCAGCCGGCGCGTGACGGTCAGCTCCAGGCGACGCAGGCGCTGGTCCGGGGCCAGCTCGACCAGGCCGGGGTCGGCTGGCGCGACAGTGGCGCGTCTCATGCCGCCGCCAGATCCGGGGTCTGCAGCGGGTGTCCGGTGGCCAGCCTGGGCGGCGGTACCGCCTCGACGAGCCGTCGCACCACGCTTTCCGCCGTCACCCCGTCGGCCACCGCGTCGAAGGAGAGCACCAGCCGGTGGGCGAGGACGTCGACGGCCAGCTCGCGAATGTCCTCGGGCAGCACGTACTCTCGCCCTCGCAGCAGGGCCTGCGCCCGGGCCGCCGCGACCAGGCCCAGTGTTGCTCGGGGACTGGCCCCGTACGCCAACAGCGGGGCGATCTCCGGTAGGCCGAACCGGCCCGGGTCGCGGGTGGCGAGGATCAGCCGCACCACGTACTCGGCCAACGCGTGGTGGACGAAGACCCGCTCGGCGTGGATCTGGAGGTCCCGCAGCCGTTGGGCGTCGAGCACCTGACGCGGTGTCGGCCGGTCGGTGCTCATCCGGTAGAGGATGGCCAGCTCGTCGGCGTCGCTGGGGTAGTCGACAACCACCTTCATCAGGAACCGGTCACGCTGCGCCTCCGGGAGCTGGTAGACCCCCTCGGACTCGATCGGGTTCTGGGTGGCCAGCACCAGGAACGGCTCCGGCACCGGCCAGCTGCGCCCGCCGATGGAGACCTGCCGTTCGGCCATCGCCTCCAGCAGCGCCGACTGGACCTTGGCCGGGGCCCGGTTGATCTCGTCGGCCAGCACCAGGTTGGCCATGATCGGGCCCAGCTCGATGTCGAAGGTCTCCTTCGACGCCCGGTAGATCCGGGTGCCGACGATGTCGGAGGGCACCAGGTCCGGAGTGAACTGGATCCGGGAGAAGGTGCCGCCGACCACCGTCGCGAGGGTCTGCGCGGCCAGTGTCTTGGCCACGCCGGGTACCCCCTCCAGGAGGCAGTGTCCGTTGGCGACCAGGGCGGTGAGCAGGCGTTCGACGAGGCGATCCTGCCCGACGATCACGCGTTTGACCTCGAAGAGGGTCTGTTCCAGCTCGATGCCGGTCGGCTCCGGATCGACCGGGCTGGGCATGCTGGCCAGGGTGTCCGAGATGTCCGTCACGGTGCTTGCTTCCCGGGCACAGGCCCTGCAAACGTGGGATTGTGCGGGCCGGACCGCCCCGGAGTGGCCGGAATGGGGATGAGCCGCGCGTAAGGGTGACGACCGTCGCGAGCCTGCCGAGGGCCGCCCAACCGGCAGGTGACCAACCGCCGGGTGCCCGACCGGGACGAACCGGTCGAGGCCCTCGCCGACCGCCGATTCCGCGGCGGCGGCGTCGAGCGCGCCGATCCGCTCGGGTTCAGGGAAGTCGGGGCGTCCCCGTACTCAGGGCACTCCGACTTAGGCGAAAGCCGAGCGGATCGGGTTGTCCGGCCGAGTCGGCCGAGGTAGCGGCCGGCGGGCCGGCACGCTGAGCGGACAGGGTCCGGCCCCCGCGCCGGATGCGACGGGGGCCGGGTGTCGGTTCGGTCAGGGTGTGTGGGTGAGCAGGGTGAAGCCCAGGTTGGCCGGTGTCCCGGCCGAGTTCCGGGTCTGCACGAAGACCGCGTTGGGCGTCAGCAACCGCGGGGCGACCGAGACCTCGCCGCCCGGCGGAATGCAGCAGGAGCCGGACAGGGACAGGGTGGCCAGGAAGGCACCGGCCGAGACGTTGTAACCGAAGATCACCTCGTACTCCCCGACGCCGTACTTGACCACGGTGCCGGTGCCGCGCGCCTTGGTGCCGTTGGAGTTGACGACGGTGAAGACGTTGGTGGCCACCAGTGGGGTGGCCGCGCTCGCCTTCAGCGCGGCTTTCGCGATACGCGCCGACTCGGCGCTGACCGGCGGCTGCGAGTTCGTGCCGCGTGCCGGTTGGACCGATTCCTGCGGCGCCTTCGCCGACGGCTGGGCGATAGCGATGCCCCCGCCGGCGAGACTGAGCCCCAGGACAGCGAACGTGACCGCCGCCACCTTACGTCGGAAGGATGTGCTCATGACAGGTCCCCCTTGTGTGAGCGTGCGAATTCGGCCGACCCGCGGGGCGGGACGGATGACTGCCAACAAATAGGCGTACGACGACAGTTGGGTGGGGAGAGCTGCCTTGCTCACACCCTCCGAGATTGATTTCTCAGTAATCTGCATCCCCTCTGAGCTGCTGTTACTACTCAGAGTTGCGTTTAAGCCAGATGGAACGTAGCACCGGAAAAAGCTGCCAGTCAATAGTTGATCTCGCTTTTCCGGGTGTCAACCAACCGTCAGACAATTATGAAATGTGAGCGCATCACCATTCATGAAATGAATTCGTCGGGCCCGACTACGATCATCTTCGTGATCGTCGACGCTCCACCCGCGCACCGGAACGCCCGGCTCGGCACTGCGCTCTGCTGGCTTGCCGTCGCGCCCACCGCCCTCTGGGCGGGGGCCCGACTGCTCGGCCTGGACCGGGGGCCGTTGGTGCAGGCGCTCGCGTTCACGCCGTACGTCGCGGGGGTCAGCGTGCTGGTCCTGGCCCTCGCGCTCGCCCTGCGGCGCTGGTGGCCGGCGGCGGTCGCGGCCCTGGCGGCGGTGGCGTTGCTCGGTGCCGTCGCACCTCGGGCGCTGGCCAACCCGCAGCCGTCAGCGGCCGGGCCGACCGTGCGGCTGCTGACCGCCAACTTGCTCGCCGGGGCCGGCGACGCGCGGACACTGGTGGAGCTGGTCCGGCGACACCAGGTGGACGTGCTCACCGTGCAGGAGTTCACGCCGGACGCGCAGGCCGCCCTGGATCAACTCGGCCTCGCCACGCTGCTGCCGCACCGGCAGCTCAACCCCGAGATCGGCACCCCCGGCTCCGGGCTCTACTCGCGGTGGCCCATCACCGACGGCGGCGTCCGACGCAACCTCGAGGGCTGGGGCTTCAGCCAGGCGTACGCGACGGTGTCCGTCCCCGGAGGGCCCCCGGTCCGCGTCGAGTCGGCCCACCCCTCGGCGCCGTACGCGCTGGACCAGGTGGGTGCCTGGCGTGCCGACCTGACCGCCCAACCACCGGCCACCCCGGACGGTGGCCTGCGGATCCTCGCCGGAGACTTCAACGCGACCCTCGACCACGGTCCACTGCGGGCACTGCTGCGCAGCGGTTACGTCGACGCCGCCGATGCCACCGGGGCGGGCCTGACCGGCACCTGGGGTCCCTACGACGGTGACCTCATCCCACCCGTCACCATCGACCACGTCCTGGTCGACCACCGGATAGCAGTCCGCTCAGTCGAGGTGTTCACCCTGCCCGGCAGCGACCACCGCCCCGTCCAAGCCACCCTCACCCTCCCCCAACCCACCCCCTAACCCCCGCACCCCCTAACCCCCGCGCCCCCGCACCCCCACCCCCACC